>CAYGIY010000055.1:0-8412 GCA_964350055.1 uncultured Erysipelothrix sp. | reverse complement strand
TTTTTATTTACTCACAATATGTAATCGCTACCAATTGCATTATATTAGGGAAAGGATTTTTATCATGATACGATAAATTTGCATAGAAGGAGGGCTACATTGGAAGCTTATAAAAGCTTTAAATCTGGTCAATGGCAACACACCATTGATGTTGCAGATTTCATTATACAAAACACGACATCATATCAGGGAGATGAATCCTTTTTAGAAAATATATCAGAGAAGACAGAACGTTTATGGAAAACATGCGAGGATTTACTACTAAAGGAAATTAAACGTGGCGTCTTAGATATTGACATGGAAAATATTTCTGGTGTCAAACATTTTAAACCTGGCTATATTCACCAAGAAGATGAAGTGATTGTAGGTCTTCAAAGTGATGCACCATTAAAACGAATCATCAATCCTTATGGTGGCATTCGATTGGTGGAGTCTATTTTAGATACATATCATCGTGTTATTCCTGATATGTTAAAGATTGCATTTAATGATTGGTATAAGACACACAATCAAGGCGTCTTTGATGCTTATAATAAACAAATGCGAACCGCTCGTTCAACAGGATTGTTGACTGGGTTACCAGATGCTTATGGGCGTGGACGAATCATTGGTGACTATCGACGGGTACCACTTTATGGATTGGATTTTTTGATAGAACTAAAGCAAAAAGATCATGATAATATCCTTGTTTCAACTGAGACGGATATTCGTCTTCGTGAAGAAGTATCAGAACAAATTCGTGCATTAAAGGATACCAAAGCCATGGCATCGACTTATGGGTTTGATATTAGTCAACCTGCAAGTAATGCACAAGAAGCAATACAATGGCTTTATTTTGCTTATTTAGCTGCAATTAAACAAAACAATGGTGCCGCCATGTCGCTTGGTCGTACATCGACATTTTTGGACATCTATATTGAGCGTGATCTTCAAGCAAAACTAATAAATGAAAAACAAGCACAAGAAATGATTGATCAATTCATCATGAAGTTACGGTTGGTACGTCATTTACGGACACCAGAATATGATGAGTTATTTGCTGGTGATCCAACATGGGTAACAGAATCTCTTGGAGGTATGACCATCGATAACAAGCCCTTGGTCACTAAAACCTCATTTCGTTACTTACATACATTAACTAATTTAGGTCCTGCACCAGAACCAAACATGACGATATTGTGGAGTGAAGATTTACCTGAAGCATTTAAGGCATATTGTGCAAAGATGTCAATTGATACCGGAGCACTTCAATATGAAAATGATGATTTGATGCGTCCGATATTTGGTGATGACTACGGTATTTCATGTTGTGTGAGTGCGATGAGTATTGGTAAACAAATGCAATATTTTGGTGCTCGAACAAACTTAGCCAAAGCATTACTATTAGCTATTAATGGTGGCGTTGATGAACTTAGTGGTAAAGTAATATTTGATGATGTTGAAAAAGAAACATCAGAGACACTTGATTTTGATGTGGTTATGAATCGCTTTGATCACGTGTTACAAAAGACAGCGAAGCTTTATACTGAAACGATGAATATCATTCATTACATGCATGATAAGTATGCTTATGAATCAAGTCAACTAGCATTGCATGATACAAATGTAGAACGTTTGATGGCATTTGGTGTCGCTGGTCTAAGTGTTGTTGCTGATTCACTAAGTGCGATTAAATACGCTAAGGTAAAACCTATTCGTAATGAAGCAGGGTTAACCACTGACTTTGATATTGAGGGTGACTTTCCATGCTTTGGTAATGATGATGATCGAGTGGATGAGCTTGCGGTGGACATTGTCACTCGTTTTTCTCGCTACTTAAAATCACATCCTCTTTATCGTGATGCAAAACACACCTTATCGGTATTAACCATCACCTCAAATGTTGTGTATGGGAAAAAGACCGGTGCAACACCAGATGGACGTAAATATGGCGAAGCATTTGCTCCAGGGGCAAATCCAATGCACGGACGTGATCACTCAGGGGCATTGGCATCTTTAAACTCAGTGGCCAAAATTCCATATGATGAGGTTTGCATGGATGGTGTCAGTAACACATTTTCCATCGTTCCATTGGCATTAGGTAAAACCAAAGTCGATCAAATAAAGAATGCAGTGCACTTGATGGATGGTTATTTTGGACAACATGCCCATCATCTAAATGTAAACGTACTTAATCGTGAGAAACTAATCGATGCCATGGAGCATCCAGAAAAATACCCTCATCTAACCATTCGAGTGTCGGGATATGCGGTCCATTTTGCACGCTTAACACAAGCGCAAAAACAAGAAGTGATTGCGCGTACATTCCATGAATCAGTTTAAAGGCTACATAAACAAGATTGAAACATTTGCAACAGCGGATGGTCCAGGTATTCGTACTGTTATCTTCTTTGGAGGTTGCACGCTTCGTTGTCTTTATTGCCACAACCCCGACATGTGGAAACAAGATCAATCACAAGCTTACACCGTTGAACAACTCATGGGTAAGATTATAAAAATGAAACCATACTTTAAAGGTGGTGGTGGTGTTTCTTTTTGTGGAGGAGAACCACTATTTCAATGTGAATTTCTTATTGAAATCTTAAAAGCATGCAAAGAAGAAGGCATACACACCGTCTTGGATACAGCTGGTGTTGGTAATCCTCAGTACTTTGATGAGATACTAGACTATACAGACTTAGTATTGCTTGATATTAAAGGTGTTGATCAAGAAGACTACTTCAAAATGACACAAAAAAAGGAATCAACAGCCAAAGAATTTCTCACAAAAGTAATTCTTAAAGAAAAACCATTGTGGATTCGTCATGTTGTCGTTCCTAACTACAATGATACAAAAGAACATATTAGAAAACTTTATGATGTCATTAAAGATATTCCACTTGTTGAAAAGGTAGAACTGCTTCCTTATCATACCTTAGGGAATACCAAGTATGAGAAGATGAGCGAAGTATTTCCTTTAAAAGGTGTGGTAGCTTTAGAAGCAGAAAAGCATAAAGAGTTGCAAGCCTATTTAGATGATTTGATAAACCTAACATAATCAGGCTAAAAAAACATCATAGTTGTACACAAACTAGTGCACGCGATTCAATATAATCGCGTGTTTTTTTAATTATTATTGTTTGCTTTAAAATTGCTTCACTTGCAAATCAAATGTTAGATGTTACAATGGTGATATACCCCCTACCGGTATATAAAGAGGAAGGGCACATATGGAAACAAATATAAGAATCAAGAATTTTCATTGCATTGGATGTATTAATCGAATTGAATCTACATTGAAAACATTAGGTGTCAAACGTTTTGATTTTGATTTTCATTTGAAAATCGCAAACATTTTTTATGATGAACAACACATTCAACCAAAGGACATGGTAGAAGCAATCCAAGAGTTAGGATATGAGGCTTCGATCAGACCATACTAATGGTTGAAAGTGGTATCATAGTATATATAAGAAACTTTTAGAAGACAATATTTTTATAAAAGATTTATAAAGAGGTGAAAATTCATGAAAAACATGAGTGATAATAATCATCATCAGCATCATCAAGATGAACATCACGATCATCATATGATGATGGTGCAGGATTTTAAGAAGCGATTCTTTATTTCCTTAATTCTTATGATACCTATTCTGGTTTTATCGCCAATGATTCAAATGTTTTTGAATGTGGATTGGCGTTTTCCTTTTGACTTTGTCTTGCTTTTTCTACTTTCTACCATACTTTATATTTATGGTGGTAAGCCATTTCTAAAAGGAAGTGTTGGTGAAATAAAAGAAAAAGAACCAGCGATGATGACACTGATTGCTTTTGCCATTTCAGTCGCATATATCTATAGTTCATTTGCTGTATTTTTGAATATTGGTCAAGATTTTTTCTGGGAACTAGCAACGCTGATTGTCATCATGTTGTTGGGTCATTGGATCGAAATGAGATCTATCATGGGAGCATCGCAAGCTCTAAATGAATTACTTAAACTTATGCCAGAAGAAGCGCATCTGATTTTAGAAAATGGGGAAACAAAGGATGTACCCGTGAGTGAATTAAAAACTGGGGATACTGTTTTGGTTAAACCTGGAGAGAAGATTCCAATTGATGGGCATGTTTATCAGGGAGAATCAGAAGTCAATGAGTCTATGGTTACAGGTGAATCACAACCAGTCGCCAAATCTGAAGGTGATGAGGTCATTGGTGGTTCTATCAATGGTGAAGGTATCTTAAAGTTTAACGTGACCAAAGTTGGTGATGAAACGTTTCTATCGCAAGTTGTGAAATTAGTAAAAGAAGCGCAGCAATCAAAATCGCAAACACAAAGGCTTGCTGATGTGGCAGCAAAATGGTTATTCTATTTAGCAGTTTCTGCAGGAACAATCACTTTTGTTGTTTGGCTGTTGCTCAATCAAGAATTGGATTTTGCGATTGAACGAGCTGTTACGGTGATCATCATTGCTTGTCCTCATGCTCTTGGACTAGCAACACCACTTGTCACAGCTGTTTCAACAAGTATTGGTGCAAAAAATGGATTGTTGATTCGAAATAGAAAAGCATTTGAAAGTGCAAGAAAACTCAATTTAGTTGTATTTGATAAAACAGGAACATTAACCGAAGGTGAATTTGGGATTACTGATATAAGAACAGTTAAGGGTGAAGAAGAACACATGTTGACACTGGCGTATTCTGTAGAAGCAAATTCTGAACATCCGATTGCAAAAGGGATTGTAAAAGAAGGAAAAAAGCGAAACCTTACACTAAAAGAAGTTGAAAATTATCAAAATCTACCTGGAGAAGGATTACAAGCAGTGGTTGATGACAAACAAGTCATGGTTGTTAGCCCAGGCTATTTAGATAAAAACAAGATAAGCTTTAATAGAGAAGATTACAATACGCTGGCTCATGATGGTAAAACCGTTGTGTTTGTATTAGAAAAACAACAACTAATTGGCTATATAGCTTTAGCTGATATCATTCGAGAACAAGCAAAACAAGCCATACAAGAGCTCAAAGCCATGAATGTTAAATCATTGATGTTGACAGGTGATAATCAGAATGTGGCAAATTATGTTGGTAAAAAATTAGGATTAGATTATATTGTAGCTGAAGTATTACCACATGAAAAATCAGAAAAGATAGATCAACTCATTGCTGAAGGAAACAAGGTTGCCATGACCGGAGATGGTGTCAACGATGCTCCTGCATTGGCAAAAGCAGATTTAGGTATCGCAATTGGAGCTGGGACTGATGTTGCAATTGAAACTGCTGATGTTATCTTAGTAAAAAGCAACCCTCAAGATGTTGTGAATGTTATCAAACTCTCTAAAGCAACCTACAGAAAAATGATCCAAAACTTAGCTTGGGCTACTGGCTACAATATTTTAGCGCTTCCATTAGCTGCTGGAGTTCTCTATTATCAAGGTATTGTAATAAGCCCAGCATTAGGTGCAGCCTTAATGTCCTTGAGTACAGTAATTGTCGCGATTAATGCCAAATTTTTAAAGATTGATTAATTTCTAGATAATTATGATTAAGAAAGTTGTTATCCAAGGTTTATTTAATTTCTAACTATAATAAAGATTTAGGAAGGCGGTTGATACAATGAATCGCAAACTAGTGATTAAAATGGTAATTATTGCTATGTTTTTTGTAGTGGGTATAATTGGCGTAATAATAGAGCTTAGTAATCGTCCGTTAGGTACAATCGATAGAAACATTGATCCAGATATGATTTTGCCGTTACCTATACCCGTGCTTTTACCAGATGAAAATCCAGATTCAGATGTATCGGATTATTATCTAATTGTCCAACAAGGGACATCATCATTCTTTAGTGGTCTAACCACGACGACCAAGGGTTACAATGGTAGCTACCTTGGACCAGTAATGAGAGTTAAAAGAGGACAAGATGTAAACATGCATGTTAAAAATGAGTTAGATCAAGCAACATCGGTTCATTGGCATGGTTTGGAAGTTCCAGGCACACAAGATGGTGGGCTACACCAAGTCATAACACCGGATTCTTGGTGGAATCCTAGTTTTACGATTGACCAACCTGCGGCAACACTGTGGTTTCATCCTCATGTAATTGGAAAAACAGCAACGCAAGTGTATGAAGGTTTAGCTGGACTAATCATTATTGAAGATGAAAACTCAGCTGCACTTAATTTACCTGATGACTATGGAGTTAATGATATTCCACTGATTATTCAAGATAGAAGTTTTGATCGAAATGGTGAATTTGTTTATATTGATAATAGGATGGATGGAGCACTTGGTGATTACATCATAGTCAATGGAGCGATCACACCATATTTAGAGGTAAAACAAGTTAACATGCGATTTAGAATACTCAATGGAGCAAATGCAAGGAACTTTAACTTGTCTCTTTCAGATAATAATCAGTTTTATCAAATTGCTTCAGATGGTGGACTATTGGAGAAACCATACCAAACACAATCTGTTTTTCTCTCACCAGGGGAAAGAACTGAGATCATTGTTGATTTTTCAAATTATCAAGAAGGTGAAACAATTCAACTAAAACACAACAATAACGTAGTGTTGACTTTTAGAGTACAAAAAGAGAGTGAAGATCTAACTACCATTCCAGACACATTAGCTACAATTGAGCGGATGGATGAGTCTCTTGCTACAAGTGTCAAGACAATTGAGCTTGATGGAATGGGACACATGGTGACATTAAATGGTCGACAGTTTGACATCAATCGTATCGATGATAATGTTGCACTTGGGGCTATCGAAATATGGGAAATAACTTCAAGACGCACCATGATGATGCGTAGCTCTGGACATCCTTTCCATATTCATGGTACTCAATTTCAGATATTAAGTCGCAATGGCAGAACACCTGAAGCGCATGAAATGGGTTGGAAGGATACAGTGTTTGTAAATGCTGGAGAAAAGGTTAGAATCATAGTTGAATTTAAGTATAAAGGTATTTACATGTATCATTGTCATATTCTAGAACATGAAGAGGCAGGTATGATGGGACAATTAGAAGTGTATTAAAATGTAATAATAGTTTCTAAAAAGACTATTCAATCTGATTTACGACATGCTCTTTGAGCATGTCTTTTTATTGTGAGTATGCATAAATATCACGTGTTTTAAACTGATATGGTAGAATAAATCAAAATTAAAGGTGACACACATGAAATCAAAAAGTAAATTGATAAAAAGAATTTTTATTGGCGTTATTGGTTTATTGGTCGTTATTATTGCTGGGTTTTTGATTTATGTCAATGATTACTATCGCGCCAGTGATGATGTGGACATAATCATAAGTGAATATTCAGAGATTATTGAAACAAGTGGACGCTATACCATTATCTATCCTAGTAGAGAGAAGAATCTAAATACAGGTCTTATTTTTTACCCTGGAGGTAAGGTAGAAGCAAAAGCATACATACCTTTGTTACTTCAAATAGCAGATCAAGGTATCACTGCTGTACTTGTTGATATGCCATTTAATCTAGCGGTGTTTAACATTAATGCAGCAAATCAAGTACTTGAGTTGGTTGATACAATAGATGATTGGTATTTAGCAGGACATTCCTTAGGTGGTGCAATGGCAAGTTCATATGTGAATAATCATGCTGATAAGCTTCAAGGACTTATACTATTAGCTGCGTATCCGATTAATGATGCTTCACTAAATACAATTCAAATTTATGGAACACATGATCTTGTACTAGATCAAGAAAAATTAGTGAGCAATGTGTCAAGTATTGAAATCGATGGTGGAAATCATGCTTTCTTTGGACATTATGGATTACAAAAAGGGGATGGTGTTGCGACTATTTCAAGGAAACAGCAACAAGCCATCACCGTTACTAGTATTATAAAGTTTATGGGTTTAACAATAGAAGAGTAATCGTATAAATCACTTGAGATAGGATTCTTTAATTTATACCGAGTATCATAAACTCAAATCGAGTGTGGTTTGTAAATTCTTCAACTACGGAAATAACATAAACGTTGAAATCATAGAGTTGATTAATTGTGATTTGATTAAACAACAATTCACTTTCAACATTGAACACCAATGGCGTGTTATGATCAACATCTAAATCTTGGGCAATGATTAAGTAGGGATGTGATGTTGGGCCTTCAATCTTAGCAAGCACTTGTAGTTTTAGATTGAGTTCTCCTTTATAAGTATGGATAACCTCTATCTTATTACTATCAATAAGTCCGAAAAGATTATTCTTCTCTAGAGTTAATTCTTCAATCTTTAAATCTTTGTCTATGAGTTGATATTGACAAAATGTGAGCTGTGCTTCACTTGCACTAGGTTGACATGCCGACAAAAATAGTAAACTAAAACTGATAATGATAACTGTCTTTTTCATATTGCCCTTTCTATTTTTGTGATTTCTAATAAATAATTATAGCATATGA
>CAYGIY010000054.1:0-8507 GCA_964350055.1 uncultured Erysipelothrix sp. | reverse complement strand
ATATTGTCGTACGTAATCGAGAAGGAGATATTTTTCAATTATGACTCAATATATTTAATATGGTTTGCGTTTTGTTCAATTTCTAGTATAATAGTTGCGGACGCAACTATTGGAGGATACATGTTACCAATTAACAAAACTATTAGTATGATTGAACGATTTAACTTGATGTATCGTAATCAACAATTCAAGCAATATGGTTTGCATGGCTATCAAGCAAGTTTTTTGTTAGAAATTGTTCGTCATCCTAAAATATCACAAGATGACCTCACAAAGAATATGCATATTGATAAAAGCAATGTTGCTCGTGGGTGTCAAGCATTAGAGACAAACGGATACATTACCATGAGAAAAAGTGAGTTAGATCGTCGCTTTGTGGAACTTGAAGCCACTTTAAAAGGAATTGATCTATCAAAAACGATCATAGATATTCTTAAAAAACAAAGACACTTTCTTATGCAAGACTTTAAAGATGAGGATGAGAAGATGTTGCTGGATTTTTTAGAATCATTAAAACAACGTGCTATGGAGTTATTAGAAATCGAGGTTAATCAATGAAGTATGTTTTAGGTTATCTCAAGCCTTATCTTAATAAAATATACCTTGGTCTAACAGTTAAAAGTGGTGCAACGATTGTTGAGTTGTTTCTGCCTTTTTTATTGGCCCATGTTATTGACAATGTTATTCCATTAGCAAATGTTGGGTTCGTCATTGTTTATGGATTATTGATGCTTGCTACTGCTTTTGGTGCTTATATCGGGAACATTATAGCCAATCGAATTGCAGCTCGTGTCTCAACTGATGCCATTAAAGATTTGCGAGATGCATCATATACCAAAATCTTATCATTTAGTAATAAAACGGTAGATCATTTTACGATTCCTTCATTGATTTCTAGAATGACAAGCGACACTTATCATGTCTATCGTATGTTTAATGTTATTCAAAGAATTGGAATTCGAGCACCGATTTTATTATTTGGAAGTTTACTGATGATGCTTTTTATTGACACATTTTTGGCTTTAATACTCATTGGGTTACTACCATTTATTAGTATGGCGGTTTATTTTGTTTCAAAACGCGGGATTCCATATTATGATCGTCTTCAAAAAGCGTTGGATGTGATGGTACGCGTGGTTCGTGAGAACATCGCAGGGATTCGAATCATAAAATCTCTTGCAAAAGAAGATAATGAAAAAGACAAGTATGCAGCGATAAATCAAAACGTATCCTATCGCGAGAAGAAAGCAGGGTTGATTGTTGCGACATTAAACCCAATCATGAATCTATTACTCAATCTTGGATTGGTTGTCATAATGTATGTGGGTGCTCAGCGTGTCATTTTAGGTGCTAGTCAAACCGGCTCGATTTTGGCATTCTTGTCTTATTTCACACTGATTCTTAATTCATTTTTAGCACTTAATCGCATCTTTTTGTTAATGTCGCGAGCAGGAGCAAGTGCGTCTCGCATCACCATGATTTTAGAAACTGATGATCATCTTGAATTGATTGAGCCAAGTAAAAGTTTGAGCGATTATCATATCGAATTTGACCAAGTCAATTTCTCTTATAATCAAAAATCTTATGATCTTAAAAACATCAGTTTTAAAATAAAGCATAATACGTCATTTGGGATTATTGGAGCGACTGGAAGTGGTAAGACAACCATTGCACAATTACTTATGCGTATGTATGAAATCGATCAAGGAAGTATCCTTATTAACGGACAAGATATTCGCAGCATGGATGAACAAACACTTCGCAAACGGTTTGGAGTTGTTTTTCAAAATGATGCATTGTTTTCATTTAGTGTTTTCGATAATATTGCATTTGGCCGACATATAGATTATGAGTCTGTTGTAGAGGCTGCGCATTTTGCACAGGCAAATGATTTTATTGAACAGCTATCTCATCAGTATGATGAAAAAGTACTAAGACAAGGCGCAAACTTCAGTGGTGGTCAAAAACAACGTATGCTCATCGCACGAGCATTAGCACAGCATCCAGAAATCATTATTCTAGATGATGCTTCAAGTGCGTTAGATTATCAAACAGACGCAAAACTAAGACAAGCCATTAAAAACTCATTTCATGCGACAGCTATTATGATCACACAACGTGTGAGTAGTGTGATGCATGCTGATCAAATTCTTGTGTTGGATCATGGAGAGATGGTTGGTCTAGGGACACATTCGCAATTGGCTAAAACATGTGCTCCCTATCAAGAATTAATGGCACTACAGTTAGGAGGTGATGACTATGACTATTCAACAAGGACCAGTGAGTCCCACGGATAAACCAAAAAATACAAAAGCAACACTAAGGCGATTACTAAAGTATATTGGTGATGTTAAGTTATTGTTTTTACTTGCCATTGTGTTAGTGCTAACAGCAAATGGTCTACAATTATTAGGTCCCTATTTTACAGGTGAAGTTATTGACTTAATTGCCATTGCACATCTAAGAGATGTTTGGTCTGATATTACCACAATTATCATCATCATGATTGTTGTGTATGTCATCGCTTCAATACTTCTGTATGCACTTAGTGCGCTGATGATTATAATCAGTCAAAAGATTGTTGTGAAGATGCGACAACAACTTTTTAACAAATTCATGGATCTTCCTGCTAAGTATTTTGATAATCATCAAATTGGTGACATGATTAGCCGAATCTCCTACGATATCGATACAATCAACACATCCTTATCAACTGATGTGGTACAATTTTTTGGATCTTTGATCACAATTTTGGGGGCTTTAGGAATGATGATGATTATATCATTGCCTTTATTAAGTGTTTTTGTGATCACACTTCCACTTGCGATTTTAACCACATCTTATTTAGCTAAAAGAACAAGACCACTATTTCGTCAGCGTTCAAAGAAACTGGGCGATCTAAATGGGTATGTGGAGGAGACAATTTCTGGTTTAAAGACCATTAAAGCATATGCTCAACAAGAAACCATGATTGCTGGTTTTAAAGAGAAGAACGAAGATGCTTCAGAAGCATATTATAAGGCTGATTACTATGGTAGTGTAATGGGTCCATCAATTGGTTTTATCAATAATATTTCTTTAGCATTAATTAGCTTTTTTGGTTCATTGCTCTATTTATTCTCAATGATTACCATAGGTAATATTTCCTCCTTTATTTTGTATTCTCGTCGTTTTGCAGGACCAATAACTGAAGGTGCTAATATGGTTGCAGAACTACAATCAACACTAGCAGCAGCAGAGCGTGTGTTTAGAGTTTTAGATGAACCAATTGAACAAAATCACGAAGTTGTACAACTTGCAAAACCATCAATCAAAGGACATGTAGTGTTTGATCGAGTATCATTCTCATACATTCCGACTATTCCTGTAATTTCAGATATGAGTTTGAATATCAAACCTAAAAGTGTTGTTGCAATTGTTGGACCAACGGGAGCTGGTAAAACGACCATGGTTAATTTGTTGATGCGTTTTTACTCACCTCAGCAAGGTCGGATACTGATAGATGATCAAGATATTCAACAAATTCCATTTAAAAATTTACGTCAATATTTTTCAATGGTTCTCCAAGATACTTGGTTATTTCATGGTTCGATCTATGAAAACATCATTTATGGTAGTGAACATGCTACACTAGACCAAGTCAAAGATGTTGTAAAACGTGTGCATTTGCAATCATTCGTTGAGAATACTAAAAATGGATATGATACAATTATTACCGATGACGGTGTCAATATTTCAAAAGGTCAAAAACAACTGATTACAATTGCCCGGGCAATGTTGCAAGATAAGCCCATGGTTATTTTAGATGAGGCTACTTCAAATGTTGATACTCTGACTGAAAAGCGAATTCAAGATGCCATGCAAAAGTTAATGCAACATAAGACGAGTTTTGTCATTGCGCATCGATTGAGTACAATTGTAAATGCAGATCTTATTTTAGTTGTTGCTGATGGACAAGTTGTCGAACAAGGAAAGCACAAACAACTCATGGCTAAAGAAGGCTTTTATCATCGCCTATACATGGCACAATTTGAGTAAGGGGGATGTTACATGAATATTCAATCCATGATTCATTTTTATGGAACATTAAATCTTGATAGGACACATCAGTTTTATGTTGACGTGTTGGGTTTAACACTTCACAAAGATCAAGGGTTATGTCATATTTATGCGCTTAATCAATCAACAATGATTGGGTTTTGTACTCATATTGCTGTTGCAAAAGAAAAACGGAGTCCCATCATCACCTTAGTTGTTGATGATGTTCTTGTGTGGCATCAACATATCACATCATGTGGTTATAAACCTGATGCTGTGAGTATTAATGAAAAGTTTAGAATTGAACATTTTTTTCTTGAAGATCCAAATGGGTATACCGTGGAAATTCAACGTTTTCTATAAAAAGGAGGGTTTATGAATCGATATAAAGTAGTTGTTGTGGATTTGGATGGAACACTGATCAATCAAGATAAGCAATTAACTGATGTGAGTAAATCAGCGATTGAGATGATTAAATCAAAGGGCTTATATTTTGGTATAGCAACCGGTCGCCCAATACGTTCAGTCAGTAATCTTTTAAAATCATTTGGAGTTTATGAGTATGTTGATTTTATGGTTTGTAGCAATGGAGCAGAAATCATTGATTTAAAAACGCAAAAAATTCAGATTACTTATCAATTAAGTAAACAAGACATTATCGATATTATCGAATTTATGAAACCTACTGGAATTAACTATTGCATTTATGATCAAGGCAAAATGTACACGGAGCAAATTAACTCAATTGTTACTTATTTAAGTGGTCTTAATATGCTAGAACCTGTGATATCAAAACCGATTGATTTGCCAGTAGAGACTACCAATAAGGTAATTTTCACCATTTATCCAGATGAAATTGTGAAACTTAATAATCATATGAAGACGTTTAACTCACCAAAATATCGTGCTTTTTTCACACAACCCGAATTATTTGAGTTTGTGGATGCACGTATTTCAAAGGCTATTGGTATTGAGATGTATGTATCTCAAAAAAAAATCTCCATGGACAATGTCGTTGCTTTTGGAGATGCTGATAATGATCGTGAAATGATTATGGAATCTGGTTTAGGTATTGCTATGGCTAATGCTAGAGAATCACTAAAAGAAGTTGCTGATGATATTACTTCAAGCAATGAGCATAACGGTGTGGCAACTTACTTATACAGATTATTTAATAATCTTTAATCATTTTTTGATTTAAAGTAATTATTTAAGCCATCTAATACTAATTGATGATCTTCCTCTTGCTTTAATCCCGAAACACAGATTGCCCCGATAACACCTTGATGTTTAACATGGATTGGAAAACCACCATGGAGAATGGTGTGATCTTTATCATTGGTACCATACTTTTGATGCATTGCAACAATATCATGGTTTACTTTTGCACTTACCCAACGTGTTGAATGCCAAAAAAGCATCACCGTGTTTCGTTTTCTTTCAATAAACCGTTCATTGTTTGTTGTCGAACCAATATTGGCGAAATGATACAGTGTTTGAAGGGGTGTCGAAATATCAATGATAATTGGTAGGTTTTCTTTGCTTGCTTTTTTAGTAATGAAATTTCCGATTTTATATGCAATTGCAGCATCAAATCTATTAAAGATGAATAATTCTTCTTCCTTTGTGATTTCTTCTAACATGTAAATCTCCTTTGCTGATTCTATTATATCATTCCAATACTTTTAAATGAAAAAAATTACATGAGTAAATCACTTAACAATTGCGATATTATGTGTTATATTATCACAGGATATCCATTGAACGATTCCCCCCACCCACGTTCATTGGAATCCTTTTTTTGTTTTAGGCAGTTTCATTGTAATGATTCCTTTAGTTTCCTATACTAGAAGTATAGAGAAAGTGGAGGAATTTTTATTATGAAAGAATCACTGTCCTTTGTCGTTTCTGGTGAAGCAGGTCAGGGATTGGCTACCATCGAAGAGTTTTTAGTCGAGGGGCTTTCGAAACAATACTACGTATTCACTTCAAAAGAGGTCATGAGTCGTGTTCGTGGTGGTAATAACACATTCGAACTACGTGTCTCAAACCAACCAATTCATGCAATCACATATGGCATTGATTATTTATTCTTATTAAATGATCATGCATTTTATCGTTTACCAAAACGTATCAAAGAAAACACAGTTGTATTTGGTGAAGAAAAATTCATCAGTGAACAAGAGAAAAAAGACCATGATATTAACTTTGAAACGTTAGAACTTACAAAGTTATCGAAAGAAGCAGGCTCACGTTTGTTTGCAAACACCATCTTATTTGGCTACATTGCAGGTATGTTGCAGCTCGATGTTGCGATTGCTCATCAACTTATTCATGATAAATTTATTTCAAAGAGTGAGAAAATTGTCAAAGATAATCAAGAAGCTTTTGATATGGGTTACAAATTAGGTGAAGCCTATGATGCACCTACAACAGTTTCAAAACCAAAGAATATTTCTAAATATAAAGTGATGGATGGTAATCTCGCCTTAGGAATTGGATTACTTGGTGGTGGTGTCAATTATATTGCTTCCTATCCTATGTCTCCAGGAACGACAATCTTATCTTATTTATCAGCTAAAGGTGAAGCATTTGGTGTTTTAGCCGAACAAGCTGAAGATGAAATTGCGGCCTTAAATATGGCGATTGGTGCATGGTATGCTGGAGCACGTGGTATGATCACGACCAGTGGTGGTGGATTTGCCTTAATGAGCGAAGCGGTGAGTCTTGCAGGCATTACTGAAAGCCCTGTGGTTATTCACATTGCCCAACGTCCAGGACCAGCAACAGGTCTACCAACGCGTACTGAACAGGGAGATCTAAATCTTGCTGTTTATGCTGGACATGGTGAATTCCCGAGAATTGTTTTAGCACCGGGAAATCTTGAAGATAATCTGGTGTTAGGTCAAACTGCATTTTGGTTAGCAGATAAGTATCAAGTGCCGGTGTTTATCCTAACAGATCAATATCTACTTGAGTCAGTTCGTCAAATTAAGCCAAAACCATTGTCAGATCAATATTTAGAATCATTCATTCATAAGAGTGAAAAAACATACAAACGCTATGAGCTGACAAAATCAGGACTATCAAAACGTGCGATTCCTGGTTTTGGTGATGGTTTTGTTAAAGTCGATAGTGATGAGCACGATGAATATGGTGCCATTACTGAAGATTTCGACATGCGGGTTGCTATGCAAGAGAAACGAATGAAACGTCGTGACATGTTATTAGAAGATTATCAAGATGCTGAATTACTTGGTAATTCAGACTATAAGCAATTGATAGTAGGATGGGGAAGCACTTATGGTGTGTGTCGTGAGTTTATTGAAACAACAGATATTGAAGATGTTGCATTTCTATATATCAAACAACCCTTCCCATTATCATCATCATTAACAAAGTATTTTATTCAATCAGAGAATACAATCGTGATTGAGAATAATTTTACAGGACAATTCGCGAATATTCTTAAGCTTGAATTAAATGTTGACGTTCATCATAAAGTGAATAAATATAATGGAGAACCTTTTTTCATAGATGAAGTTGACCAACGAATGAAAGAGGTATTAAAATGAATAAATTTGATTTTGAACATGAACTAGATATTGCTTGGTGTCCTGGATGCGGAAACTTCCCACTAAGACAATCGATACTTAAAGCTTTAGATGAACTCGATCTAGAACCAACAAAAGTTGTGTTTACCTCAGGGATTGGGCAAGCTGCAAAGATGCCTCAATATATTGATGCTAGTTATTTTAACGGATTGCATGGCCGTGCAATGCCAGTTGCGCAAGCGATACAGTCAGTTAATCCTGAGTTAGTCGTCATTGCTGAAGGTGGTGATGGTGACATGTACGGTGAAGGTGGTAATCACTTTATTCATAATGTGCGTCGTAATCCAAATATTGCACATATTGTCCACAACAACATGATTTATGGACTTACAAAAGGGCAAGCATCACCAACATCACCAAAAGGATTGCAAACATCCGTTCAATTTACTGGTGTATACAATGAACCTGTCAATCCAATGGCACTTGCGTTATCTTTGGGTGCATCATTTGTAGGTAGAGCATTTACAGGAGATGTTGAGAAAACAAAAGAGTTAATCAAAGCAGCAATCAATCACAAAGGTTATGCACTGGTTGATATATTCCATCCATGTGTCACTTTTAATAAAGTGAACACCTTTGCTTGGTATAAAAATCATACGTTTTGGTTGGATGACTCGCATGATCCAAAGGATTATGATGCTGCCATGAAGTTGGCGTTAAACCAAGAAGAGATGGCACTAGGCATTTTATATAAAAATGAAGATAAAGTTGTATTTGATCAAGCTCATCCAGTTTATCAAAACAATAAAACACCAATAATTGCACGTAAGCGTGATATTAAGCAAGTTAATGATTTATTAAAATAGCCCTCAGGCTATTTTTTTTTGTTGACGCATGCGTTACAATGTTTTAGAC
>CAYGIY010000053.1:0-8599 GCA_964350055.1 uncultured Erysipelothrix sp. | reverse complement strand
GTGTATATATTATCAAAAAATAGGAAATTACTAAATGAATTTGTTTTATTAGGTATATAATAGATAAGAAATGAGGATATAATGGAAATTTTAGTTTTTATTATTATTATGATATTGGTTGGGTTATTATTGATAACAATACCAACACGAAAAGGAAAAAACATGTCTTGGATGAGTGGTGTTTCATCACACAGAGGCTGGTTCTTAAAAGATCAAAGTATTGCAGAAAACAGTATGTCTGCATTTAAGCTTTCTCTTGAAAAGAATCTTGATATAGAGTTGGATGTTCGTATGACGAAAGATCATCAAATCATTGCATTTCATGATTCGAACTTAGAAAGAATGTGTCAATCCAATATTCTTGTTGAAGAAGCTACTTACTACGAATTATTGCAATTTAAACTTGGAAATAGTAATGAAGGCATTCCCTTATTATCTGAAGTTCTAAATGAAGTTGGTGGAAAGGTTAATCTTTTTGTAGAAATTAAACCTACAGAAAATATAGAATTTATTTGTGAACTAGTTACTGAACAATTAGATCAGTATAATGGAAACTTCACTGTATGTTCATTTCAACCATTGGTGCTCATGTGGTTTAGAAAGAATAGACCTGGATATATTAGAGGTCAAAATATACAATTGTTTTTATTTGACAAAAGGTTATCTATTATAAATCGAGTTCTGTTAACGATAAATGGTTATAATTTATTTACTAGAGCAGATTACATCAGTGTGCATTTTAAGTTGGCACATTGGTTTAGTTGGATGAGGTTTTTTAAAGGCTTTATCAGTAGTTGGGCAATTTCGAGTGATACAGACTATCTCAAATTAAAAAAGAAAGTAGATCATTTGATTATTGAGTTTCTTGATTATGATTAAAAATGTTAAAAGTTGGCTAAATCAAAATTTAAATAAGGACAATGAAGCTTTTTTAAATCGCAAAGATTTAATCAGCCGAACATTAAGGATAGCATGGCCTTCAGCAACTGAGGCTTTTTTAATAAGTGTTATAGGCGCGATTGATATGATGATGGTTGGACGATTAGGTAAAAATGCAATTGCAGCTATTGGTATCACCAATCAGCCGAAGTTCATACTTCTTGCAGCTATACTTGCGCTCAATATCGGTGTTACTGTCATCATCTCAAGAAGAAAAGGTCAATTAAGACAAGATTTAGCTCACCTTACATTACAAAACTCAGTTATGCTCTCTTTAATATTAAGTGTTGGATTTAGCATAATAGGCATTGTTTTTGCAAGACCATTTTTGTTGTTAGCAGGAGCGGAATCTGTCTATCTTGATATGTCAGTTCGATATTTAAGAATCATTCTACTTGGTAATGTGTTTTTAGGTGTTGCACTAACAATTAACGCTGCACAACGTGGTGTGGGAAATACATTTATCGCAATGAAGACTAATATTATTGCAAATTTAGTGAATGTCATGATGAATTACTTCTTGATATATGGAATATGGATTTTCCCTCGACTTGAAGTTACTGGAGCAGCAATTGCGACGACCATTGGACATTTTGTTGCTTTTTTAATCGCTTTAAGATCCATTCGCAAGAAAAATGGCTATCTATTTATGAGCTATAAAGAAGCGACTAAATTTGATAAAGAAACACTAGCAACAATCTATAATATTAGTAAAGCAGCATTTATTGAACAAGTGTTTATTAGAATTGGGTTTTTAACATATATTCGTGCCGTTGCTGGATTGGGCACTGTAGCGCTAGCAACTCATCAAATTGTAACAAATATAATGGTCATATCTTTTTCCATTGGTGATGGATTATCAATTGCCAATTCTTCGTTGACAGGCCAAAGCTTAGGTGCAAAAAGACCTGATCTTGCTATTCTATATGGCAAAATATCACAATCCATTGGATTAATTTTGGCGATTATCTTTAGCGGATTACTAGCATTATTTAGGAAATCCGTAATGTTTATGTTTACCAACGATCCTGAACTAATTGAGCTTGGTGCAAATATGATGCTCATTTTATCAGTAATAATTCTATTTCAAATTATCCAAGTTATTGTGACAGGTGCATTAAGGGGGGCTGGTGATGTTAAGTTTGTTGCTGTGCTCTCACTGTTTAGTGTGACGTTCTTACGACCAATTCTAACCTACCTTTTTGCATACACATTAGGTCTTGGTTTGCTTGGTGCATGGTTATCTGTTTTGGTTGATCAAGTGGCTCGATTGTTGATTACACGAAGTAGATTTTTAGCTGCAAAATGGACTTTAATCAAGGTATAAGTTCAAAATTTAGCATGGTAAAATATGCACAAATAGGTTATAATGGTTTCGTTAGAAAAGCTTATAGGAGGAAAAAATGTCCAAAAAATTTATGACTATGGATGGGAATACAGCTACTTCTCATGTTGCATATGCGTTCACGGAAGTTGCTGCAATCTATCCAATCACCCCGTCCTCAACTATGGCTGAGCTTGTTGATGAATGGGCATCGCAAGGAAGAAAAAACATCTTCAATTCAGTCGTTAAAGTTGTCGAAATGCAATCAGAAGCAGGTGCTGCTGGTGCAGTTCATGGTGCTTTACAAGGAGGCACATTATCATCAACATTTACAGCATCTCAAGGGTTACTGTTAATGATACCAAACATGTACAAATGGGTTGGGGAGCTTTTGCCAGCAGTTATGCACGTATCTGCTCGTTCTCTTGCAACTCGTGCATTATCGATTTTTGGTGATCATCAAGATATTTACGCCGCAAGACAAACAGGAGTATCTATGATTGCTTCACACTCGGTTCAAGAAGCAATGGATCTTGCTGGTGTTGCGCATTTAAGCGCAATCAAAGCTTCTGTTCCAATGCTACATTTCTTTGATGGATTTAGAACATCTCATGAAATTCAAAAAATTGAGGTTCTTGACTATAAAGACTTAGCAAATCTAATTGATTATGAAGCTCTTGAAAGGTTCCGTGCAAAAGCATTGAATCCACATACAAACCCAGTAACACGTGGTGGAGCAGAGAATGATGACATCTATTTCCAAGGTAGAGAAGCTCAAAATCTACATTATGCGAAAGTTGGAGACATCATCGCAGATTACATGAAGAAAATTTCTGAATTGACAGGGCGTCATTATGCACCGTTTACTTATTATGGTGATCCAAATGCGACACGTGTTATCGTAGCGATGGGTTCTGTAACAGAAACAATTTCAGAGGTTATTGATGCTTTAAATGAAAATGGCGAAAAAGTTGGTATGATAAAAGTTCATCTATATCGTCCATTTAGAGCTGATTTCATTAAGGAAGTATTGCCCAAGACAGTTGAAAAAATTGCCGTTTTAGATCGCACCAAAGAAGTAGGTGCACTTGAACCTCTATATATGGAAGTTAATCAAGCACTAAAAGGTTTCAATGATATTGAATTGATCATTGGTGGTCGATATGGATTATCTAGTAAAGATACTCAACCTGAAGATATCAAAGCAGTTTATGATCATTTAAATAGCAAAAAACCATTTACTGGATTTACCATTAGTATTAATGATGATGTCACTCATTTATCATTGCCTGTTGATAAAACATTTGAAACAAAATCTGACTACACAGCATGCTTATTCTATGGATTAGGTTCAGATGGAACAGTATCTGCTAATAAAAACTCTATTAAGATTATTGGTGACCACACTGATTTATACTCACAAGCCTATTTTGCTTATGACTCTAAAAAAGCTGGTGGTGCAACTAGATCAAACTTACGTTTTGGAAAGTCACCGATACGTTCAACTTATTACATAAGAAAAGCTGATTTCATTTCTTGTTCTTTAGATTCGTATTTGTTTAGATATGATATGTTACGAAACCTTAAGCAGGGTGGAACATTCCTATTATCAACATCTTACAAAGCTGAAGATATGGAAAAACACTTACCAAAACGTGTGAAAAAACAGTTAGCTGAGAAAAAAGCGAAGTTCTACATTATTGATGCAAATACAATTGCTGAGTCAATTGGTATGGGGCGACGCACAAACACAATTCTACAATCATCATTCTTTGCTTTAAATCCAACGATTTTACCATATGATGATGCTATTAAATACATGAAAGATGCTGCAGAGCATTCATATGGCAAAAAAGGACAAGAAATTGTTGAATTAAACTATAAAGCAATCGATATGGGTAAGGATGGATTAGTTGAAGTCGAAGTAAATCCAGCTTGGGCAGAACTTGAAATGGGAAATACACGTTCATCAACCGGTGATGAGTATTTTGATGAGTATGTAGCTCCAATCAATGCTTTAGAAGGTTATGATTTGCCTGTTTCAGCATTCTTAGAAAACAATGTGCTTGATGGATCAATGAGAAACAATGTTGCATTTAATGAGCATAGAACAATCGCAACTCAAGTCCCAAAATGGATTCCAGAAAACTGTATCCAATGTGGATTCTGCTCATTTGTATGTCCTCATGCAACAATTCGTACATTCCTATTAGACGAAGCAGAAGTTAAAAATGCTCCAATGGAGTTTGAAACCTTAACACCAACAGGTAAAGGTGTTGACCACTTACGCTATCGCGTCATGGTTTCACCAGACAACTGTGTAGGATGCTCTCTATGTTCAGTTGAGTGTCCAGGTAAAGGTGGTAAAAAAGCACTTGTTATGACTGATGTCAACGAACAATTGCATGAAGCACCTTTGGCTAATTACTTATATAAACAAACGACTTATAAATCTGAATACTTCCCAACCGATACAATTAAAGGCAGCCAGTTTTTAATGCCATATTTTGAAGTTGCTGGTGCATGTGCTGGTTGTGGAGAAACACCTTATTATCGCTTAGTATCACAACTCTATGGTAGCGATATGATGATTTCTAATGCTACTGGTTGTACATCAATTTATTGTGGTTCAACACCTTCATCTCCATTTGTGACTGATAAAGATGGAAAAGGGGTTGCGTGGGCGAATTCATTATTTGAAGACAATGCAGAATATGGATTCGGTATGAAAGTTGCACAAGAATTCAAGGCACAACAACTTGTTCAACGTTTTGAAGAAGCAAAAACTGAATTTGAACCTGAACTATCTCAAGTTGTCGATCAATATTTAGAAGTCAAGAACCAACGCAACAAAGAAAAAGAGATTGTTCCAGAGCTTATAGAACTACTGAAAAAATCTAAATCAAAGAAAGCTGCAGAGCTTTTAAAAGATGAAAGAGACTTCGTTAGTAAATCTGTTTGGATTGTTGGTGGTGATGGTTGGGCATACGACATTGGTTTTGGCGGACTTGATCATGTAATCGCAAATAGTCTAAACGTTAATATTCTTATTTTAGATACAGAAGTGTATTCTAATACTGGAGGACAATCATCCAAAGCATCTCAAGCAGCATCAATTGCTAAGTTTGCGGCAGGTGGTAAACCAACAGGTAAGAAAGATTTAGGTTTGATGGCAATGATGTATGGTCATGTTTATGTTGCAAGTATTGCGATGGGTGCAAATAGAATGCAAACAATTAAAGCACTAAAAGAGGCTGAAGCTTATGATGGGCCATCTGTAATTATCGCTTACTCACCATGTATTGAGCACGGTATTAAAGGTGGTCTAGCTAACCATCAAATTACACAAAAAGCAGCTGTTGAATGTGGTTATTGGACACTGTATCGCTATAATCCAGCTAATGAAGAAAAACCTTTAACAGTTGATTATGCTAAACCTGATTTCAGTAAGTTCCGTGACTTTGTGATGACTGAAACAAGATTCAACCAGTTACCAAATGCAAATCCATTTGAGGCTGAAAAACTCTTAGATAAAGCATCTCTGGATGCTCAAAAAAGATTTGGTCGCTTAATGAAATTAGCGAGAGATTAAGATTAATCAGAGTGCTCAGCACTCTGATTTTTTCAATGGATAGGAGGAATATGAAAGTACTTTTATATTTTGAAGGAGAGTCTCTTATTTCAAAATCTGGAATTGGAAGAGCAATGAAGCATCAAATGGCTGCTTTAAGACATGCTGATGTTGATTTTACAATCGATCCCAAAGATGATTATGATATTCTTCATATAAATACTATTGGTTTTACGAGCCCTATTATCATTAATCAAGCACGTAGGCATCAAAAAAAAGTGATATATCATGCACATTCTACGGAAGAAGACTTTAGAGATTCTTTTGTTTTATCTAACCAAGTGGCACCACTTTTTAAAAAGCACTTAACTAATCTTTATTCAAGCGCTGATTGCATTATTACACCAACTACTTATAGTAAATCATTATTAGAAGGTTATGGTATAGACATTCCAATTTTTGCTATTAGTAATGGTGTTGATATTACCAAATACCAGCATGATGTTGAAAAAGAGAAAGCTTTTTATCGTTACTTCTATTTAACTAAACAAGACAAAATCATTGTTTCAGCAGGACTTCACATAAAACGAAAAGGAATCATTGATTTTATTGAAGTAGCAAGAAAATTACCAGAGTATACCTTTATTTGGTTTGGTCATACTGCAAAGATTGCAACTTTAAAAGTAGTTCGTGAGGTATTAGAAACCCCTCCTAAAAACGTAAGACTTCCAGGGTATGTCAAAGGACCGATTTTTGAAGGTGCATTTTCATGTGCGAACGCATTCTTTTTCCCATCATATGAAGAAACTGAAGGGATAGTCGTTTTAGAGGCTTTAGCTGCTAGTCAAGAAGTAATTGTAAGAGATATTGGTGTGTATGATCCATGGCTAATTTCGGGGAAAAATTGTTTTAAAGGCAAGACGAATGATGATTTTATTGATATTATCAAAGGTGTAGTAGAAAAAAAGCACAAAACGATTCGAAAAAATGCTTTTGAAACAGCAGAATTGAGAAGTTTAGAGATAGTTGGACAGCAGTTAAAAAGTGTATATGAAAAAGTTCTAGATGAGTAAAAAAGATTCTAGCTAGGAGATGTATGAGAATAGGTTTATTTACAGATACCTACACCCCTGATATTAATGGTGTTGTGAGTTCGATAGTGACTTTGCAGGAGTCACTAATTGAACAAGGTCACGATGTTTTTGTGGTTACAACAAAGCATGGTTTATTATCGATTAAACTCGAAAATAATATTTTGCGTTTACCAGGAATTGAAATAAAAAGAATGTACGGTTATGTATTGACAACACCGATGCAGTTTAGGGCGTATAATATTGTTAAAGAAATGAACCTAGATATAGTTCATGTTCATACTGAATTTGGTATAGGGGTATTTGGACACATTATCGGAAAAATGTTAAGATTACCGATTGTTTCAACATATCATACCACTTATGAAGATTATACTCATTACGTAAATACATTCAATTTAAAAACCGTGGAGAGTTTAGCCAAAAAAACCGTGATTAGATTAAGTAGAATATTTGGGGCTTCAAGTATTGCGATTATTGCTCCATCTGAAAAAACCAAAGAGATGCTACTTAGATATGGAATCAAGCGTGAGATATTTGTTGTGCCAACTGGGTTGAACCTTGTAAGATTTGATAGTTCAAGTAAAGATGAAATAGAAGTCAAAAATTTCAAGGAAAAAGCTTCTCTAGAAGCAAATGATAAAACAGTTGTGTATGTTGGTAGGTTAGCAAAAGAGAAGAGTATTGAGTTAGTTATTGATGGATTTGCTCTAATTGCAAAAACTAATCCAAATATTAAACTAATCATCGTTGGCGGTGGGCCAAGTGAAGGACACCTCCATCAAAAAGTAAGAAGCTTAAATCTAAGTGAGCAAGTTGTTTTTCTTGGAAAAATTGCGAGTGAGAAGATACCATCAATTTATCATATGGCAGACGCCTTTATATCTGCATCATTAACTGAAACCCAAGGTTTAACATTTATAGAAGCTATGGCAGCGGGGTTACCTCTTTTTGCAAGATTCGACTATGTCATTAGCGATTTACTAATTGAAGATGAAACGGGATATTATTTTGATAATTCAGAGACAATGGCGAATGCTATCATAGCTTACTTCTCGTTAGATCAAGAAAAGCAAAATAATATGAGCAAAAAAGCAAAAGAGCTTGTTGGAATATATGATCGTAGATTCTTTGCACAGAGAATAGTAGAGGTATATGAGAGAGCACAGAAATTGTATTTCACCTCCTACAATGTGGATAAATTGGTTTATAAAGGTGAATTTGTGAAATTGCATGTTAGTAATTCTTATGAGAAAATGGATTTCACTTTGCTTTTAGAAACAATTAATATGAAAGGAATCAAAGAGAATAGTATGATAAGTAACATTGATATTGATTCTATAACTCAAGATGAAAAATTAGCCATAGCTTATAAAGAATGCATACGTAAGCTATCATACAAAGATCGAACAAGGAAAGAAATTTATGATTTTTTATCAGAAAAAACAAATCTTGATGTTGTACAAATGAACAAAATTATCGATATTCTAGAAGAACAAAATCTCGTAAATGATGAAGAATTGGTAAAATCAACCATCTCATACTATCGATCATTGCTTTTTGGGAATAGAAAAATAGTGAATATGCTTATAAGAAGAGGAATTCCACCATCAATGTTAGAAAGCCATTTGTTGGAGGATGATATTTCAAATGAATTACAAAATGCATTGAGGC
>CAYGIY010000052.1:0-8935 GCA_964350055.1 uncultured Erysipelothrix sp. | reverse complement strand
GAATAATACCAAGCACTAGTGCTTGGTATTATTTTATAATTTGGTTATATGAGAATGAATGTCTTCCCTTTTTTCATGTAATGGATTAGGTTGATGATCAAGATCGGGATAACCAAGTGGAAACATTGCTACTGGTACTATATTCTCAGAAAGATTAAACACAAGTTTTGCTTTATCATGATCAAAAGAACCAATCCAGCAGGTGCCCAATCCAAGTTCAGTCGCTTGAAGCATCATGTGTGTAATGACAATGGCACTATCAATGTCTCCTTTATCTTGTTGAGTATATTTGTTTTTCCAAGATAAATTACGATCATAGGCAACCAAAATCCAAATCGGGGCATCAAAATGATACGCTGTTATCTCTTTTATTTTTGATAATGCATCATTTGATTCGAGCACATAATAGCGGACAGGTTGTCGATTCGCTGCTGTTGGTGCTACATTGGCTGCTAGGAATATTTGCTCTATTTTTTCTTTTTCAATTTTTCGATTTGAGTACTTTCTAACCGAAAATCTTTTTTTTGCTAAATCAATGAATTTCATTTTAACCTCCTACACCATCAATTGGTAAAACAACATATCATGGAATTCGCCAAACTTATACCCAACTTCTTTTAGCATGCCAACATAGTGAAATCCAAAACTTTCATGAATGGCAATACTTGCTAAATTAGTTTCTGTAATTTCGGATACAATCGTATGAATATTATCCATAGACTTCGCAAGTGAAATTATTTCTTCCATTAGTTCTGTTCCAATCCCTTCACCTCTTGAATCCTTGTGTAAATAGATACACAATTTTACACTATAAACATAACCATCATCAGAACCAAAAGGTGAAAGCCCTGCATACCCCATAACTTTCCCGTTTAACTCAAAAACCAATATCGGGTTGTTCTCTTTGTGTGAATCGAACCACTGTGTTCTTTGTTCTATCGTTTTAGTTTCAATATCATAAGTTGCCGAGTTTCTTTCAATCACATAATTATAAATTTCAGTCATTTCAGCGATATCATTTCTTGTCGCGTGTCTAATCATAAATACCTCCTGATGTAATCATACCAAAATATAACACCGCACTCAATTTAACAAAAAAAGCGAATATTTTCGCTTTAGTCTTTTAATTTTGGATCTAATGCATCACGCAATCCATCCCCTAGTAGGTTAAGTGATAAAATTGTTACCATGATTGCTAAACCTGGGAATGTTGTCATGTGAGGGTGATCTCTTAAATAATGTCGCCCATCATTAAGCATGGAACCCCACTCAGGTCGGGGTGGTTCTAATCCCAACCCTAAGAAACCCAAAGCTGCTGCTGCTAAAATTGCTGTTGCCACTCCAAGTGTTGATTGAACAATAATCGGTGCTAGACTATTTGGTATAATGTGTCGTATAACGATACTTGTGTTTTTACTGCCAACAGCGTGAGCTGCTTCAATAAATTGCTGCTCTTTTAAAGTGATGACATTAGCCCTTACAATTCTTGCATATTGTGGAATATTACTTATCCCTACTGCTATCATCACATTCGTTAATCCACCACCCATTGCAGATACAATTGCAATAGCCAATAACATTGAAGGTATTGCTAATAATATATCCATTAATCTCATCACAATAGTATCAAAAATTCCACCTTTGTATCCTGCAATCGCACCAAGAGTACCTCCCACAAACAAGGCGATGCTAACAGAAATCATCCCTACTCTTAGTGATACTCTTGAACCATAGACGACACGTGAAAATATATCTCTTCCAAAGTTATCTGTCCCAAACCAGTGGACTGCGTTTGGTTTTTGAAATGTATTATTTAAATCTTGTACTCTATATGAAAAAGGAGCAACGTAATCTGCAAATATTGCAATTAATATCATGATGATAATTATAAATAACCCAAGTACAGCTAATTTGTTTTTTCGTAAACGATACCACATGTCCTTCCATGGTCCAATTGTTTTCTCCACAGTAGGATTTACTTTTTTATCTTTTCTAGTAAAAAAGGTTTTTTTCTCAGCTTTTTTTATCATGGTTGCCTCCTTCCTTATTTATATTGTCCGCGAACTTTTGGATCTAGAAATCCATACACAATATCTACAACTAAATTAATAATGGTAAATGTTACGGCAATTAATAAAACCCCACCTTGGACAATCATCATGTCTCTCATCCGAATTGCGTTAACAATCATACCTCCGACACCCGTAATACTATAAATTGCTTCAGTAAGAACTGCACCACCTAATAAAAAACCAAATTGTAACCCAACAACTGTAACTACTGGAATCAAAGCATTACGCAATGCATGTCGATTAACAACATAGAACTCTTTTAATCCTTTTGCTCTTGCGGTTCTAACATAATCTTGTCGATAAACTTCAAGCATGCTTGATCTTGTCATTCTAGCAATGATTGCTGCTGATCCTGTACCAAGTGTAAAGGCAGGCAAAATCATATGCTGCCATGTTGAATACCCAGCTGATGGCAACCATCCTAATGTTAATGAAAACAGTAATATAAGAAGAATTCCTTGCCAGAAGATCGGCATCGAAACTCCAATTAAAGCAAAAAACATCGATATATTATCTATGATTGAATACTGTTTTATGGCAGAAATTACTCCTAAAGGAATGCCGACTAAAATAGCCACTAACACTGCACTAACTGCAAGCTTGATTGTGTTAGGATATCGGGCAATAATTTCATTGTATACTGGCCTATTTGTCACATAGGAACGCCCTAAATCTTGCTCAAGAAAAACATTTCTTGCATATCTAAAATATTGAGTCAGAAAAGGATCATTCCATCCTCTTTCTTCTCTAAGTTGTTCAATTGCTTCACCTGTTGCTTGCTCTCCTAAAATAACTCGAGCTGGATCAGCGGGTGAGAAATATATTAAAGAGAAGATGATAAATGTCACGCTTATTAGTACTGGTATTACCATTAATACTCTTTTGACAATATATCGAATCATACATGAGTCATCCTTTCATGAAAAACAAGGGTCATAGTAAATATGACCCTCGATTTTAACATCTAATTTTGGTTTTAACTATTCGGTAAACGTAACTTTGTCTAATCTGTGGTGACCCGCTGGATGTTGTTTGAATCCAGTCACATTTTTACGTAAACCAGCTAAGTTTTCACCTGTCCATGTAAAGATCCATGGAGCTTCATCACGAATAAGAACTTGAGCTTCTTCATAAGCTGCTAGACGTTCATCTTGATCAATTGTTGAACGACCTAAGTCAAGTAGTCTATCAACTTCTGAATTACGATAGAATGTACGGTTACCAGCATTACCAACTTGTGCGCTGTGGAATAATGCATACAATCCATAATCAGCATCAGCAGTTACTGTGGTCCAACCAAGGATAAACATGTCATGTCTACCTTCAGCTGTATCTTCTAAGTATTGACCCCATTCAACGATCTCAACAGTAATCTCGATACCAACAGCATCAAGTTGTTCTTGAACAATCGTAGCGATATCGATACGTTGTTGGTTTTCATTTGTCCAAAGTGTTGCTGAGAATCCATCAGCGAATCCAGCTTCAGCCAATAATTCTTTTGCTTTTTCAACATCTTGTCCATATCCAACTAAGTCTTGATTAGAGCCAAACACGTTTGGTCCTAATGGTCCTTTTGCAGGAGCACCAACACCAGCATAAACTGTATTGACAACTGCTTCCATGTCAATTGCATAGTTGATGGCTTGACGTACGCGAACATCATCAAATGGTTCTTTGTCTAAGTTGAATCCAACATAGGTTGTTGATAAGTTTGCATCACGTTGTAAAACAAGATTTGGATCAGCTTCAACACGAGCGACATCACTTGGTTGAATATCATAAGCGATATCTAATTCACCTGTCTCAAGTTGAATTGTTCTAACTGAGTTATCAGGAATTGCTCTAAATGTCACTTGTTTAACAAGCGCATCAGTTCCCCAGTAATCGTCAAATCTTTCAAGAACGATATTGTCGCCAGTTGTCCAAGAAACAAATTTAAATGGACCAGTTCCGACAGGGTTTTGACCATAATCTTCTCCACCTTCAGTTACAGCCTTTTCATTTAAAATAGCTGTTGCAGGGTGAGCTAAATGAGTCAATAATGGAGCAAAAGGTTGTGCTGTACTAATACGTACTGTATAGTCATCAACAACTTCAACATCACTAATTGCTCCGACAATGTGTCCAATAAAAGTAGATTGAAGAGCACGATCTAATGTAAACTTAACATCACTAGCTTTCAATTCTTCTCCATTTTGGAATAAGACACCTTCTCTAAGTTTAAACTCGAATGTAGTGTCATCGACTTGTTCCCATTCAACTGCAAGTGCAGGAACAAGCTCTAATTCCTCAGTTTGAAGAATCAGCGTGTCATAAATTTGTCTCGACACACGAGATGATGGTTGGTCATTGGTAGCATGTGGGTCTAAGCTAACCGCATCCCCCGCCATCCCAACAATAAGCGTATCTTTGACTTCACCATTTCCGTCTGATGGGCTACACGCCCCTAAAAACAAGACAAAAGCTAACGTCAAAGAAAACAAAACTAATAGTCTTTTTTTCATTGTATTCCTCCTATATTTCTCCCATGAAATATTTACTAAAGTATATGTGAAAACAAATGAATTGTCAACTATATATTTACATATGACTTACATACTATACATTGTTACATTTACTTACATTTGTTTCAGATGCAAAAAAAAGCTAGATTATTTTATCTAGCTTCATCATCCTCAAATATAACTCCTGCTTCTTTTCTAGCTCTGTGTAGTACATAATAAACAAGCAAACTATGATCTGTCCATTGCTTATATTCGTTTAAATCACGTGTTTCAAAAACTCGTTTGAAATCTTCTAATTCATAAACCATTCTATTTTCAATTGACTGTTGATTATATGTCTTTTGTTTATTTTTTGTGTTTAACTCAAATGAAGAAAATATACTCACTTCACTATCAACAGTAATATAACCATCTTCTCCATACACAACCGCATTATTTTGCCCTTGCACATGTTTTCCTCCAGCACAACTCACAATAAAGCCAGGATATTTAAGAACCAATAAGCCACCAATATCGATGCCATTTGAAAACAGCTCAGGATGATAGGTTGCATTTTCTGGTTTGCCAAAAGTTGCAATAGCAAAATGTAGATTATAAACATTTAAATCCATTAATGCTCCCCCAGAAAATTTTGGGTCAAATACATTTGTAATTTTACCAGCTTTTAATGCATCCATACGGCTCGAATATTGTAAGAAATTCGCAAAAACCATACGAACATTACCAACTTCATGTAAAATGTTCTTAAACTTCTTAAAATTAGGTAAGTGTGTGGTTGTAATGGCTTCAAAGAAAAATAAGTCTTTCGCTTTGGCCAACTCAACTAGTTCAACCAATTGTTCATATGTTGAAGTCAATGGCTTCTCGCAAATCACATTTTTGTTGGATAGAAGTGCTTGTTTTGCTTGTTCATAATGCACACTATTTGGTGAAGCAATATAAACGAAATCAATTGCTTGATCACGAAACATATCATCTATTTCCATAAAATATTTATCAACCTTGTATAATTCTGCTAGTTCTTTAGCAGTTTGTTCATTTCTTGAGTACACCGCAACACACTCAACACCTTCAACAAGTTGAATAGCATCAAGAAAAAGCTTCGCTATCATCCCACTACCTATTGTTGCTATTTTCATTTTTTCTCCTTCTTTAATAATCCGATACTATTTTATTTAAATGGATGAATCCATCAACATCTAATCCTCTTTTTTGTGCGACTAACGCTGAAATTATTTGTGATGGTATTGTCATAATGAGAGGTGAGTATAACTCATTCAATAATTCTGGTACTCGTATTATTCGATTTTTGTCTAATTGATCTAGATCAAATGAACTTATGCACAGTATATTAGCTTTTATTGTTTTTAAATAGTTTAAATGTTTATTAAACTCATCTAAGTAGTTTCTTTCAGAAAGAATAACCAAACACAAAAATCCTTCATCAATAACCTCGACAGCTCCATGTCTAAACTCGCTTAAAGTCATCGGTTCTGCTAATATCAAGTCTTTTTCCTTAAGAAGTAACGCTGTTGCTCGTGCAGTTGAATAATTAAGAAAATCACTTAAAACATACATTTTGTCATACTTAGCAATCTCATCAACAAATAAATCATAATTGGTGTTTTGATCTTGATAGATTGATATTTTTTGATAGACATCTTCTAGCAAACTTCTGCTCTCATTAATCATTGCTAAGTAATAAAAGATGAAAACCGGTGCTGTATAAGTTTTTGTGGCAGAACTGACTTCATCATTTGCATGCATCAATAAAACCAACGTTGCTGCTTTTCCTAATGTTGAGGTTTCATTGTTTGTAATACCAATAAAATCGATACTGTTCTTAACAAATTGTTCACAGATAAACTTTGTTTCAAAGCTGTCTCCTGATTGTGAAACAACAATCACTAAATCATTTTGCTTTATTAAGCTTATGTAATAGTTCACTTCACCTGCTGGAATTATGATAGGTTTTTTGCTTAACATATTAACAAAAGGTAACACCGATGCATAACATGCATTCAATGAAGCACCTGTCCCAAATAGATAAACGCTATTTGTTTCATTAATTTTCTTTTTTAGTATTTCTTTTTTTGTGTCCAAATAATTATGTAAACTCTCTAAAACATCAGCTTGATCTAATATCTCTTGCATCATTTTCATAAGTAAGCTCCCTCTTTTAATAAAACTTGACTGGTTTCCCAGTCAAGTTTTACGCTTGAATTGCTGCTTTTATTAATTTGATAACTTCATCTTCTGTAGTACATGCTAGTGCTTTACTTGCTAGTTCTTTCATGTCTTTATATGATAATGAACGAACCATTTTTCGTGCAGCTAGAATTGATGAGGCTGACATTGAAAATTCATCTAATCCTAAACCAAGAAGTACCGGTACAGCAAGTTGTTCACCAGCCATTTCCCCACACATTCCACACCATTTACCTTCTTTGTGAGCACCATCGATTGTCATTTTGATCAAACGCAATAATGCTGGATTGTATGGTTGATACAAGTAAGCAACTTTTTCGTTCATTCGATCAGCTGCCATTGAATATTGAATTAAGTCGTTTGTTCCAATACTGAAGAAGTCAACTTCTTTTGCAAATTGATCTGCCAATACGGCTGTGGAAGGAATTTCTACCATCATCCCTAATTGGTATTCGCCAATTGTTACACCTTCTTCTTTTAATGCTTTCTCTTGAGCTTCAACCATTGCTTTTGCTTCTCTAAATTCTTCAATTGTTGCGATCATTGGAAACATGATACATAGATTTCCATATGAACTTGCTCTAAGTAATGCTCTTAATTGTGTATTAAAAATATCAGGTCGATCCAAACACAATCTTATGGCACGATAACCTAAGAAAGGATTCATCTCTTTTGGAAGTGGTAAATATGATAATTCTTTATCACCACCAATATCAAGTGTTCTAACAACAACTGGACGATTCTCCATTTTTTCTAACACTTTTTTGTATGCTTCGAATTGCTCTTCCTCGGTTGGTAAACTACTTGCATCCATATATAAGAACTCAGTACGATACAAGCCCACACCTTCTCCACCATTTTCTAAGACACTAATCGCATCATTTGGTGTTCCAATGTTTCCAACTAATTCAACTTCATGACCATCTTTTGTTACACTCTTTTCGTCTTTTAATGTTTTTAAACTTTCACGATACTCAGCATGCTCTTCTGCTTTCTTTTGATAGGTTTTTACTTGTTCATCAGAAGGATTCACAAATAACTCCCCTTTTAGTGCATCAAGAATTATGATGTCTCCTGTGTCACATTTACTCATTAGTCCTTCGATTCCAACTACGGCTGGAATTTCAAGACTACGAGCCATAATCGCAGAGTGAGAAGTACGTCCACCAATCTCAGTCGCAAATCCCAATGTGTATTTACGATTAAGTTGTGCTGTATCTGATGGTGTTAAATCATGAGCAACAATCACAACCTCTTCATTAATTGTTGTCAAATCAGGAATTACCTTACCCATGATATGAGCACTTAGGCGATACGTCACATCTTTTATATCAGCGGCTCTTTCTTTAAAATAGTCATCTTCCATCGCTTCAAACATACTTACGAATCCATCAGAGATAATTTTTGTTGCATACTCAGCATTAACTTCATCATTTCTGATGGATTCTTGAATTTGACCAATAAATTCAGGATCCTCTAATACCATAAGATGAGCATCAAAGATTGCAAGCTCGTCATCACTTAACTTTCCTTTTGCTTTCTCTTGAATTGCCTTAATATCTTGTTTTGTCTTTTCAACTGCGCCTTCTAGTTTTTTTAATTCATCATTTGCATCAGCTTTTTTCTCTTCAATATCTAGTATTGGATGCTCTAACTTATAAACCTTTGATATCGCAATACCAGCAGATGCAGCAATCCCTTTGATCATATGTCCTCCTTTAATGCTTTAAAACACAATTATTTTAGCGTTTTACCAAGGACATTTTACCATTTATAGCTCTTCTAAGCAATCAACGAATTTATAGATTGCTATTTTCTTAAGTCTGTAATAGGTGCTCGTAGAGTAAAACTCTAAATACCAATTTCTGTTCTTTCTTGCCATAAAATCATTAAAAATAATTATGCGAGAGTCTTCATCCAATTGATCAATCACATATTGTATGTATCGATAAAAATCTACAATATGTGGTCGATTTGAGTAATTGCTTATCGAACTCTCAATTTGAATCTTAGCCTGTAAATACTTACGGATATGCCTTTCTACTAATTTGATTTTGTCAGTGTACATCTGATTTCCCCTAATTTTTAGTTTCCCATATTTCAAATATTGAAGCGATTACATTAACCATATACAATTAATAACACTAATGC
>CAYGIY010000051.1:0-9091 GCA_964350055.1 uncultured Erysipelothrix sp. | reverse complement strand
TACTTCCTTCATAAATAAAAAAAGACTGTCGACTTTATTTGTCAACAGTCTGAAAGTAGGATTTCAAATCCTACTTTATTTCTTCTCTAACATTTAAGCGATCTTGATAATACTTAAACACTTCAGTTCCATGATCACCATACCCCATTAATGAGGCCCATTCGATTAACAAAGCGTGCACAACAGGCATAAAATAAGCTGTGTTAAATGCTCCTTTAATGTCGACATCAAATCCTAAGTCCTGCTCTGGTGCTTTATGCCCAATCCAAATAACAGATTGATTGCGTGCAGTAATTGCATCATACACTTTTTGTGAATATTCATAGGACTCTTGATCGACCATCAACATCACGACATTATCTTTTGCATTTGCCGCACATATACCATGTAGGAATTCTTCAGTATCTACTGAAATCGAGAAACGGTTTTGAACCTCGATTGATTTGACTGCCATTTCCATCGCTATTTCAACGAGTGGACCACTGCCCAAAACAGTAAGTGTGAAAGATTCTTCAAGACGATCAACATTCATTTCGACCCACTTTTTACCTAGATTTGCAAGTGTGTCGTACTTTGAGTTAATCGCTTTAAACTGATTAATCGTCTGATTTAAATCAGCATCAGTGATTTTGTTATTTGCTTTAGCCACACCCAAAACAATAATCCATAGACCATACAACAGTCCAAGCACACCAGTTACTTTATAATCAACTTTTTCTACACACTCATCTAAAACAACTGGAAATTGTGCTTCTTTTATGATTGGAGAAGGATCTGTTGCACTTAAGCCGACTGTATATGCTTTTGCTTTATTTGCCAAACGTACACTTTCAACTACCAAATGACTGGTACCTGTTTGTGATAATGCAATTACTAAATCATTTGCTTTTACGCCTTTATAACTATAATGAGCAAATTGATAAGGATTCACATAAATTGGGTTTTTATTAAACAACTCCAACACTAAGTAAGCAGCTATTCTTGCACCTTCCCCTGAAGAACCATTACCAACTAAATAAATCTGACTATTGTCGTCTAATTTAATATCTTTTAGAAGATTAATCAAATAATCACTACGATCTAAAATCTTTTCAATCTGAGACTGGGTCTGATTCAAGTATTTACTCATCAATTCAATTTCTTTTTTCATCGTTTACCTCTCTCTAATTCATCAATTAAAGTCAAAACATGCTTTTTACCATTTCGCAATGCTATATACACAAGAATCGTAAAAAGTATCGAAATAAAACCGATAACTGACGTAATCCAAGCAATCGGCGTACGAATGGCTTGCGATAGATTAGGTAATATTGGATCTTGGATGTTGCCAAAACCCCACCATGAAACAACAACACATATTAACCCAATGAGTGCACTAAAAATCATCCAGTACCTCATTCGTTTTAGGTGATTGTTTTTTACTTGAATTTCATTTATACGCATTGCTAACTTGTTTTTATTCATCTGTTCATACCCCGTTTAAAAAAAGCCCCGCTACTGCAGGGCTTTAAACTACAACTAAATATTAGTAAGTGAGACCTGGATCAAAGAATCCAACTAGTACACCAAGTAGAGCTAAGAATACAAATACGATCATAACTGTAATTGGAGACATTTTTCTCTTAGTCATTAAGAACCATGCAAATAACACGGTAAGTAGTGATAGCAAGTTAGGGAAAATGTTATTGAAAGTTGATTGAAGATTCAATGTATTTCTGATAACTTCTCCTGCTTCGTTAACACCTTCACCAAGGTCAACAGATAATGATGTTGTTACACCGATCCATGATGCAGCTAGAGAACCAATAACGATTGTTCCTAACATTACCATTGATTCACGGAAAGCTTCCGCTTGTTTACCAACAATTACATCAACTGCACGAGCACCTAATTCATAACCTTTATCGAAGATAAATTTCATGAAGAATGTCATGGTTGTAATATAAGTTACTGCATAGAACAATACGCCTAATGGTGAACCGCCGCTAGATAAACCTAACGCAACAGCTAACAAGATAGGAATATATGTTCCTGGAATCAAGGAGTCACCGATACCAGCTAATGGACCCATTAGACCAGCACGGATACCGTTGATCATTTCATCATCAACACCCTCAGCACCTTGTGCGCGGCCCTCTTCAAGACCTACAGCGATTCCAACAACGATTGAACCAATTTGAGGTTCTGTGTTGAAGAATGGTGTGTATGTTTTTAATGAACGTAGACGTGTTTCATCATCTGGATATAATTCTTTAATTACAGGAATCATTGCACACATGAATCCAAATGTTTGCATGTGTTGATGTGTAAATCCTGTAAGGTTTCCGTGGTACCACCACCAGAATGCAGAGTTTCTAACTTTTTTGCTTACTTTAACGCTCATATTATAGATCCTCCTCTTCCGTTACTGAATCTCTTGTACCAGTAGACATAATAATCTTGTAGTTTAGGAATGCGATCATTCCTGCAACAAATGCAGCACCGATTAGGTTAATACCTAATGCAGCTGCTAAGGTGAATCCAAAGAAGAATACAATTAAGTCTACTGCTTTAGAAACAACTTGTTTCAATAGGATTGCGATACCAACTGCTGGTAGCATGCTACCAAGTGTGAACATGGTTTTCATTAGTAAACCATCCATTGGTAACCAGTCTTGTAAGTTTGCAACAACATCTGTTCCATAGAATGTAATGAAAAGTGTTGGCAAGAATGCGATTACAAAGTGAGAAACTAATGGGAATATAAAGTTTGTAAGGTAAATCACTTTGTAGTTCAACTTGTCGATTGATTTCCAACCGATTTGTTGCCAAATAAGGTTCATTGTAGCTGTTGAGTAGAACATAACTGTACCTACTGTTCCAACTAATGCACCGATAGAAACTGCTAAGCCGGCTCCTTGTACTGATGCAGGATCAAGTCCAGCACCATTTACAGCAGCAACTGCTAATGGAATACCGATGTAACTAACTGCACGTAAATCAGCAGCAACTGTTCCACCAGGTGTAACAAGAGCAATATAAACTACTTGAATTGCAGCACCGACCATGATTGAAGTTGAGATATCCCCTATAATAATACCAACAACTAATGACGCAACTAATGGTCTACTTAGTGTATACCATGAGTAAGTGGTCCCTAAGGCACCGATTACTGAGGTCATTGAGGCCATGAATGCTAATAAAAAAGCCTGAAGCCAAGTAATTGTCATAAAATCCTCCCTTTCTTAGATTTTAAATAAATATTTTCAACTCGAATCCAAATTATTCCCATTATTTGAATCCGAACATTGAACGGAATTTGGGCCAATAACCAACGGCATCTTCTTTCACTAATGCAAACAAGATTTTAAAGCCAGCTTGATGAATCTTTTCAAAAGCTTCTGCTTCTTCTTGTGTTAATGATTGGTTTTTACCAATCATTTTTGCATCTGGTCTTTGGTTTGCTGGGCCGACAACAACCAAATCAATGCCTGGTTTAAACTGATCATCAACTAATATCTTTGACATAAGTTGAGGATCTTTCGTAATTAAGAAGTAATTCTTCTTGCTTTCTAACACTTTATCCTTTTTTTCATCCCACTCTTTGTAAGTCCAAATGTACGTTGTTTTTTTAATTGCGGATAGGAATGCTGATTTGATAATCGGATTAGTTGCAGCATGGTCGTTAACTGCAATGATTGAATCACAAGGATATTCTTGTGACCATCGAGTAGTGATTTGACCATGAATAATGCGATCATCGACTCGAATAAAAGTAATAGCCATTCTTATTTCTCCTTTTATAGTTCTTCTTCAGTATCCATCTCAACAGCTTTAGGATCAAAGTATGTGACGCCCAATCTTGCTTCTTCTAAGATTGTTTCTTTTAATACTTCACCTTCTAAATTATCTTTCATCAAAACTGCTGTTAAAACCATTGGCATATTCATTCCAGAGAATACCATTGTGTTATCTAATAAGTTTTTTTGGTCTAAAACATCCAATGAGATAGTGAAAGGCGATCCACTTAGTATATCACTAAACAATAGTACTTCATCATCTTGGTTAAATGGCTCAACTAGTTTTGTAAAATTATCTCTAAAAACTTCGGTACTCATACCATCTTCTAATGAGGTCGAAAGAACATCATCACGATTCCCACTCATCATTAAAACAGCACTCTGTAAACCTTGCGCAAATACCCCATGACTCACTAAAATAACATACGTCATCTTTCCACCTTAACTTCCTATAACATTGACTTCTCCATGCCAACTTAATAACATCTACTTAAAATTTATCATTTTTGAAAGCGCTTTGCAATACCATATCTGCATATAATTGCACGTTTCTGCCTGATTGATGAAAGATTATGCAATTTTTGATTGCATTCAAACATTTATGATCATAGCTAACTAAAATATTCTTAACACTGCTTGTAACACTAAAAAGAATAATAGTACTGATGTAGGAATGATAATAAGTAACCAATACACTCGATTAAACTTACTCTCAAACTTTCTCCAATTCTCCTCACTGTAATAGTATTTTTCATCTTGTGTTTGTATTACGATTTGATCTTGCATTAAATTGGCTATTGTATAAGCAATCAATGTTGTCGATAATGGTAAATCTTTAAACATCGTGACAGGTTGAGCTGATTGTTCATCAAATGCTTTGTTTGTTTTTAATGTGTCAATTACTAGTCTGCCAGCTGTTTTCCTTGGATTTGCTCTTTTTTTAGCCATGTTTTTATCCTTCTCTAATAATATAATCGAGTATATTGTCGCATATATGCTTCATTTTTTTCAAATCCACCATCAACATTTGCGCTTGTAAATACTGGAGGCTCTATCCCCATAGCAATTAAATTCTTCGCAATTTCAACCGTCAATAGTTGTGCAATGATACTATTTGCAATGGATGACGTTGGTGCCATCAAAGGTTCGACACCATCAACTTTTAAACCTGCATCGCCAATTTCTCCACAATTATCAATCACAACATCTGCAATATCCATCAACCGTTGATTACTACTGTGTCTAGGTGTTGTGGATAAAGAATGCTTAACATTTGTCACTGCAACAACATGACATCCTAATTCTTTTGCTTTTAGTGCCATCTCAATTGGATAAGCATTTCTACCAGAATTGGAAGCTATCAATACAACGTCATTTGCCTTTAAACCATATAGCTCAGCTAATATTGGGGCATATCCAGGTAATCGCTCAATGTATGTACTTTTTGTTGGGTGTTCAACAATTGTTAACTCTGTTGTCATAATTGGAATAAAAAATGCCAATCCCCCTGCACGTCCATATAATTCTTCAGCAAACGTGTGTGAATGACCACTACCTGTAACGAATACTTTATGATTCTTCGCAAATGCATCTGTTGATAACTGTGCAGCTTTTGCTATATTCTCTAATTGCGTGTTGTTGATCTGATCAATTATTTTTTGACAAACGTCTATAACTTCTTTCATGTTTGTGCTCCTTCTTGTTATTTAAAATCACTCAAAGGTATTTAATTTGTCTATGCATATTTTCAAATTTACGCATAAGACTACATTGACTATTATACCTTTTATTTTAGTTTAAAACTTAATAATTTTATAATTTCACACTATTTTCATATATTAATCATCAGGTTATCAAAAACAAGCGTCAATACAAGTAGCATAGACGCTTTGATACTCAATTCATTCATATTATTTCAAATGTTGTTCTTTCCAAACAACAGATCCATTCTCTAAAAAACATCTTACAGGAAATCCTGTTTCTTCAATAGAACCATAATCATAACCTGCAAGCACATTCCAACACGCGCCTACTTTCAATGCTTCTGTCGTTGAAGTGTTGATGAGTCGATGAGCATATTTACCATCAATATGATGAATTGATCCAGGAAACACTTTTTCAGTAAACCATTCATCAGCCCCATCCCAATATAATAGATATCCTTCTCCAGAGTATCCAAAGTAATATTCATCATAATCTAAATTTGCATGGAAATGACCTTTTGTACAACTAAACTCACCTTCAACTTGGTAAGGATACAAGTATGACACACCAAATTGCAATGTTCCTTCTACTACCGTCTTTTTTGGCTGGTCTAATTTCACCACATAGGCGATATCATCAAACATTGACTGTGGTATATCATGTTGATAAACACCTTGTAATTGACTAATTAGTTTAACTTTTTTAGTCGTTTCTGCTTCTGCCAACTCAAATTCATTGGTTGGCCAACACATTAACGTTTCTTTAATTTTCATGTTTTTACTCCTATTGTTGACTGTGTCGAACAAATGCATCAATCATTACACATGACTGACCTTGATTTGGAGTTATTGTGAATGATTTGACTGCTGCAGGTATGATGAAACATTCTGCATAGTAAACTGTAAATGGCTCAAATTCACCACTATCGCTTGTCACGGTCGCACAATCTCCCTCAACTAGCATAAGCATATGGAATGTGTCCTTTGTTTCAGTGGTATACGGTTTGTCAAACCATGTTCTAATCGTATCGATAAACTCCAATTCATGAAGCCCTGTTCGCTCATGTTTGACACCATCTGTTTCTTCTAATACCGTAATATCATTGACTAAGTGTTTGTGAACCCAGTCCGTTGTACGTGTTGTGTCAATAACGTGTTTTGCATGATTAAGATGCACTGGACGAGGCATTCCATCCATTCCTAAGCGTCCCCAATCCCATAACTTAAATGTAAATATATATGGTGTGTGACTAATTTCAAGCACCATTGTATCTGTTGCAGAACAGTGAATCGTTCCAGAAGGAATTAAAAAGTGATCATGTTTTTTAGCAGGAATCTTGTTAATAAATTTTGCATCATCGAATGTACCTTCTCCACTATTTGCCTTTTCTAAGTCAGCCATCAGTTCATTGATATCAGTATTATCTTTGACCCCTAAATAGACATACGCCTCCTCTTTAGCATCTAAAATATAGTACGACTCATCTTGAGTATAATGAAGGCCGAAGTTGCGCATTGCATAGTCTACCTTAGGATGAACTTGCAATGATAAATTGCCACCACCCATCGTATCTAAAAAGTCAAAACGTATAGGAAATTCACGCCCAAAACGTGCAAGATTTTTTTCTCCTAACAATTGTTTTGGCACAAACAACACAAGGTCCATAGCCTGCGTTTTAAATGTCTCTCCTCCAATTTGAAGAAGTACTGCATTCTCTTCAGGCAATCCATTAAATGACCACGCAAAGTTTGGTTTCTCTGGATCTAGCCCAAACTTCTCTTGCATCCAATGACCACCCCAAACTCCAGGATCATAATATGGAACTAAACTAAAAGGTTGTGACACAACATCATTAAGTGCTTTAATATAATCCAATTGACATAACATTTTTGGATGATCAGCAACATCACTGTCCATATAGTAATCAATGCTATCCCATAATTGATCTTTATAGCGATCAGCAATACGCCAATCTACAAAATACCCACGCTTGAACATCCTTAATGGATCTTCTCCAAAATTGAATGCATTGTAATTATCACTTGATTTATTGCGATATCTTGTTTGTATTTCCCAACGAGTCACACTAGTGAAAATGATTAAAGGATTATCAACGAAACGACTACTTCCCAAACCAATCAATAACACATTCCCTTGTTCTTGATTTATTTTCTCTTTCAGTGCATTAAACTTTTCTAAATCTGTCAGTTTTTCAACTGTTTTATGTGTGAAATAACCAAAGACACGATCATCTGTTAAATCATCATAAAGATACTTATCCAAAGCATCTTTTGATAGATTCGCTTGATCGGTATCATACACCGCATCAAAACCAACTTCCTTTAAGCCTTCGATTAATGCTTGCTTATTTGTTGCAGGATATGTTTCAATCGCTACAACACGATTTGTCTTTAAATCTTTCTTTAATTGCTCAATAATTACATCAAACCCACTCATCACCTTTGATGTAACAGAAGTTACGTTAATGACTGGATTCTTACGATAATTTGTACTCATTTCTTCCTCCTATTGTTAAATATCATTATAACATATCACCTTATAAGTTCTCAATAAGTTGCAATATTTGTCAAATTATTGCAACTTATAAGCAACAAACAAAAACGAGTATTCACTCGCTTTTATACTTTGTTACGGTAACTACTCACAATAAACTCTGCGTCACCTTTAATCGTAATTGCCTTGAATCCTTGTGGAACTAACACTGTGTCCCCTTTTTGCAATACCATATCATCAACACTTCCTTCTCCCTTGATGACTGTCAAAAAATAGAATCGATCAAATTCGAATTGACTTTCTTGATGATTATTAATTTTCAGCATCGTGAATTTGCCTGGTGCATCAATATATCGTGTTAATGTATGTCCATTTTTCTCTATGACATCGCCCATAATGACACCATCACCATAATGAGGAACATTGATAACATCAAGGCTTTTTTCAATATGCAATTCACGCAACTGTCCTGTTTTTTTATCTAAACGATCATAGTCATATAACCGATAGGTTAAATCAGCAGCTCTAGATATTTCAAAACAAAGCACATCCTTACCTAATGCATGCACATCGCCTGCCTCAACCATCAAAAATCCTTCTTTTTTTGCATCAATATAAGTTAATAACTCTTTCCATAGTTTATCACTCACCATATCGCGAAGCTCTTGCTTTGACTTTGCACTATGCCCAAATAAAATCTTAGAATCTTCTTTACAATCAATAATATACCACGCTTCTGGTTTCCCCATGCTTTGATCATGATGTTGAGCATAAGCTTCTTGTGGATGAACTTGAACCGATAAATCACTAAGTGGGTCAATAATTGTGCATCGAATTGGTACGATTGGTGTATCACAATTAAACCAATCCGGTTGTTGCTTATAAAGTGTTGATAAGGTAATGCCCAAATCTTCAATCACATTATCACCATTATTCTCAAATGGTGCAACTACCCACATTTCCCCCACAGGATCAATGGTTGTGTCACCATTAAACTCTGTTTTAATTTTTTCACCACCCCAAATCCTTTCACGAAATTCGGGTCTCAGTTTTACAATGTTTTTTTCCATATTTCCTCCTAATCACTCTTATAA
>CAYGIY010000050.1:0-9291 GCA_964350055.1 uncultured Erysipelothrix sp. | reverse complement strand
TACTGTGAGTTCACTGATACAGAAATGATTGATGATGTTTTCTTTGATCTACTATTTAAACAATGAACAATGACACAATAAAAAGAGTTGATTTGTTTATTAACCCACTTTAAAAAATAGACATTAGATTTTTAACATGTTGAAAATATGCATCTATTCAAAGTGTACGATATATTACATTGTTGGTTGATGGTTTCTTTATTACGATAATGGCAATCAAAGGAGGAAAACTTGATGAAGAAGATGATACGTGGTTTTGTTATATTATTAGCAGGGTTAGTTGCTGGTGTGATGATTATTCCTGCTCTTGCAAGCACACCTTTATTTAGCACTAGTGATGAATCAAAGATGATTAGCGAACAAGAGGTAATCAATATCGCTCTAAACTACACAGAGGAAACATTTGAGGTAATCAGTATTGAACTAGATGATGATGACGAGTATGATGATGTCGAATATGAGTTAGAGTTACGAAGTGATTCAAAGAAAGTAGATGTAGAGATTGATGCATATACAGGTAAAGTTAAAGAATGGGATGAAGAAATAATTGTTTCAAAGTCTAACAATAATCAACTATTAAGCATAGAAGATGTAAAGAAGATTGCACTTGATCGTGCGGGTAGTGGTTATGTAGTTGCTAAAGTAGAGTTAGATGACGACGATGACGATGATGACGACAAAGAATATGAGTTAAAACTCAAATCAGATGCATTTGAAATTGAAGTTGAAATTGATGCATATTCAGGTGAGATAAAAAAATGGGAAGCAAAGGCTATTAAAACGACTACAAGTCAACAAAAACAAACTCAGTTAACAATCATCAGTAAAGAAAGAGCGATTCAAATTGCAATGGCTAAAGCAGGATCAGGGTTTAAAGTTATCGAAGTTGAATTGGATGATGACGATGATGATCGAGAATATGAAATTGAACTTCGCTCTGATACTCAAATAATTGAAGCAGAGATTGATGCTTATACAGGTGTTATTAAAGAATGGGAAGTTGAAACATTGAAAAAAGTATCAACAACAAAACCAACTATGATTACACGTGAACAAGCGATTGCGATTGCAAGAGAAAAAATTGGTAATGCACCGACTCTTGAAGAAATCGAACTTGATGACGATGATGGAAGAATGGTTTATGAACTAGAGTTTGAATATCAAGATAAAGAATATGAATTCGAAATTGATGCTTATACAGGAGAAATATTAGAGTTTGAAATTGATGATTAGAGTTTAGGGCAAGCCTACTTGCCCTTGATTCTTTTCTTAATGAAAAAGGCGTATAATGATGTTGTGATAAGTGGAGATTTACATGAAACACAAAAAAAGACAAGTGCAACGAAACATGATTATTACATACGCATTAAGTGGTATTATTCTTACTGGAATACTATCTTTTTTATCTTCTCGTATTATGTCAACTTTTTTAGTTAATCAAAGTGTGAACTATGCTACACAATCATTAGATGTTACCTATCATAGTGCCACCACACTTTTAGACGATCTATATAGTGAATTCTATTTTCTTTTTAATGATCACAATCAAGTCGTGGAGTATAAAAGTAGTATAAGTACCAATAGTAGAAATGTGGCAATGCTATTACAACAAACAACATTATCAGATCCACTTGTTGAATTTATCTCTTTTTATCATATTGCTAAAGACGAAATAGTTCTTTCAAGTAATCAAGTTGGTCAACGTGACGTGTTTGAGTCAAATGAGCGAGTGGTATCACTTAGTCGTTTGTATGAAGATTACAATCAATTGAATAAACGGGTATTCTATCATCAAAGAATCAATGAAAGAAATATTCTATCACTTGTTTATGCAAGCAAAGATGCTACAGATAACATTGATTATCTTATGGTTGTTGATATTGATGAACAAGCATTATCATCATTGTTTACTTCCTCAGATGCACAACATGAAGTTTTGATTGTCAATGATGAGAATGTAATCATTGCCGACAGTTTACAACGTTATGTTGGGGAGTCACTCAACCTAAGTCAATCCATTAATAATCCAATGCTATTGGATGAGCAAGTCAATTATTTTAAATCTGACTTTGAGAATAAGGAATCATTGGTTGCATTTAAAAAATCAGGAGCATATAATTTTGTGTTTTTTCACATTACACCTTATGATACCATTCAACAAGCAATTGTTACTGCTAACCGCACATTAGTTTGGTTGTTTCTATTATTTGTATTGGCTAATATTCTAGTTTCACTTTATGCAAGCAAACGCTTTTATACACCGATTCAACAAATCATGGATCAATTTGTGCATAAAGATTATAAAAAGGCAAAAAATGAGTTTGAACTCATTGAATCAGCATTTACAGATTTGAATTTGAACAATCAAATTAACGTCTTACGGCAACTTTTTTTATCAGGTTCATGCAAAGAAGATTGTGATATTGCTTTTCTAGAGTTTCCACTATATGTTGTAGTGATGATTGCTCAGTCATCGATTGATAACCAAATAAAACAACAAGTTCACCCTATCTGGCCTTTTATTCAAATTGATAATCAAATCATTGCTGGCGTGGTTTTAAAAGAGTTTATGGATGATGTTGCTTTTGAGACGTTTGATGGTGTTTTTGGCTTTAGTCAAGAAGTTATTGCTGTTGATCAAATAAGAAAAAATTATCGATATGCGCTAGCTGCTGCTCAATTTACAGAAACTCTTGAACATAAAAAAGTTACGTTCTATGATGAAATATATCAACAAGAATATCTAACATCAAAAACTGTCCTTCATCAGGATATATTGTCTTATATTCATGAAAATGGTTTAAGTGAAGATTATTCAGCTGATAAAATGGCAGATGAATTGGGATTTTCTTTAGGTTATGTCCGACAAGTGTTTAAAGAACAAGAGAAGATTTCCTTAAATGAATATCTCATCCAGTATCGAATTGAAAAAGCAAAAGAAATGCTATTAAACACCAATCTATCGGGTCGTGAAATAAGTGAAGCGATTGGATATGCTGATAGCCGTTATTTCTATACACAGTTTAAAAGAAGGGTTAACATGACAATCGAAATGTATCGACAACAAAACAAAGAAGGTGATCATCGTGAGTAAAAGAATACCAATAAAAAATATCGTTTATGGGGTAATTCTCTTATTAGCATTTGTGCTTTTTCAAGATGTGATGATTCGTTGGGTTGCTCATGCAACTCAACCAGATATTCCAACAGAAATCGTGTTTGTATCAGATGAAGAAGTTGAAAAAATCGAAAATCCACAAATCACAAGTTTTGATGAAATGGTAGCATTTGTGGAGGAAACATTTGATTTTGATGAAATCATATCTGTATCAGTTCGTTACAATCAAATACCGGTAACCTATAAGTTTACTTTGTTGATTGATGATGACATTTATGTAATTGAAATTGATGCATACAACAAGATTGTTTTTAGAAAGAAAATCAGGAATTTGATTTATGAAATTGATGATGACGACGATGACGATGATGATGACGATGATGATGATGAAGACGATGACGATGATGATGACGACGATGATGATGACGATGATGACGATGATGATGATGATGATGATGATGATGACGATGATGACGATGATGATGATGACGATGAGAAGGATTAAAGACAGTTTTTGCTAAATCAAATTCAGAGAATAAGATCTAGTAAAACTAGATCTTATTTGAATAAAACGAAAGATTAATAGATTATTAAATCACTAGTGTATTTCAACACAGTATATTGCATTCATTTGCAAGGTCGGTGTCAGTATTACTCATCATTTTTTGTCATGATGACACTCATGGCGTACATTTTTCCTTTTGTTTGTAGTGATATGACACTTGTTCCAGTGATTGTTTTTTCATTACTAGATACGATACCTTCAAAAGTGTTGATGAGTTGGTCATTATCTGTAGGTCTAATGATCTTGTAACTGACTTTATTACCTTCACGTTTCATCGTGAAGGTTTCTCCATTTTCTGGATTATAAATATGATATAACGCTTCCTTGTCATTATAAATCATCAATGTATTTGATATTAAAACACGATTGAGTATTTGATTGATTTCTTGCTTGCTATAATAATCTGGATTCACATCGTTAATGGTGCTAGTTACTGTCCAAGGCTCATAGTCTTTACGTTGAATGTTTACCCAATCAAAGCCTGAGAAAACCTTATTGGCTGTATTTAATGTATCAGGTAAATACACTTCTAATCCTGTATAATTATCACCGTTTTCCAAATACAAAGTGAACCTTAGTGAATCATCAGATAAGGCTATGTATGTTTGAGATTTGTTGTAAACTTGAGTGTAGCTACCAGAAGGTGCAATCATTTGAACAACGATACTTGACTTGTTGGTGATGTAATGTTTAGAAATAGGCAGTAGCCTTTCGACACCATCAAATGCAACCTCTACCTCAGCAAAGCGATAAGCAGGATTTAAAACTAATGATTCATTAGCCAAAAAGCGATCCCAAAGTGATGCTGTAACTGGAACATTCAATACATCAGCTAAAGGAAAATAAAGAAAGTTTGTAAAGACGACTTGATCTGTATTGGCAGTTGTTGCGCCAATATAAGGCTCAATTTCACCAGTGTTGACATTTAATACGATTTTTAGTGTTTCATTTCTTGGATAGTTTGGATCATACACATAAGCATGATTAGCTAATATTCTATAAACAATCAAAGCATGTGCTGCTGTCGGTATTTGATTAGATTCTAAATCATAAGGTTTATCTTGGATATGCACTATCTGAGGTTTTCTAGAGATTAGCATATGATAAGCCATGCGATAAAAATGTTGATCTGCAGGTTTTGACATGGTTGCAAAATATCGATTGTTGTAATTACTTGCATAATCAGAATCTTGTAAAACCGAGTTTAACTTTACAATATCAACATCGTCTTGATAGAAATTGATTGTTTCAAAATCCGTTAGTCCAGTAGTCTCTCTAAATTGATTGTGAAGTGGTCCAAGTGTTGTTTTTTTGTATAAAAAGTAATACATGCTACCTCGTACCATCCCTGAACACATGCCATTGGGTTGCCAGTAGTTGCTATAGTTTCCAATTTGAAAACCATCAACAGATGGTCTAAAGCCAGTGTCAATATCCGCTAATACTAAATCTTCAGCTACTGAGGTAATAAAGAAATCAACTGTCGTATCAATAAGTACCTCAAGAGTCTCATCTTCAGTCATGAAACTTTCCATAGTTTCTAGAAGCTTAGTGTTGATGTTGTAAGAGACAGCGGCAATGGTGTGGTTTTCTTCTTTTTCAATGGGAATCTGCATTTTCATCGATTTATTAAGTGGTTGTGATACTTCCACTGAAATCAAAGGTGTGATGGGCTCAATGGGAATATCAAATGACGATGATTTTATGTCTGATGTTGATACTTGAATGGTGGTGTTTTCACTTACTGTTTGATTATTGATAACTAGTGTTGCATTTTGTTCATTAATGGCAACATCAAAGGATGTTGCCATTGCATCAAATGTTTCATTTAAAACTTGTTTCTTTTCTTTTAAGCTTAAACCTTGAATATTTTCTTGGTTGGGCGTACACGCTGATAACAGCAAAAAACAGCTCATGATGCCAATTATTATGTTTTTTAGATGTTTAAGATGTTCCATAGGTATCCCTCCTGTTTGGATGGCCACACCGATGCTTGTCTATCTAGTTTTATTATATCTTGTTTAGTTTAATTGTAAAACAGAAAAATAAAGTAAGACATCACATGATTAAAATCGTGATTCTAAACACAAAATGTATTATTTTACTAGATTAATCACTTTAAAATAGTGTTTTATTTGATTCATTTTATTGAATTCGTTACGATTAATACGTAGCGTATTTAACTTCTAACGCGAAAGGTTTAAGCATGAAACAAATCTATTTAGTATTGATTGGAGTATTAATATTGACTGGCTGTACAACCACAACACCTGTGGGGACAGATCAGGTTTTGAACATCTATTCAGCGCGGCATTATGATTTAGATAAAGCCATAATTGATGCATTTAAGCAAGAAACAGGGATTCGTGTGAATGTCATTGAAGGGCGTGGTGATGAGCTGCTTGAACGGATGATTCGTGAAAAAGGAAATCCTCAGGCAGATGTGTTTATTACTGTTGGAGCTGAAACATTATCGATGGCATTAACTGAAGGATTGTTTCAAGATTTGGATTTATCATCTATTTCAGATGTCCTTGATCCTCAGTTTTATGGCCAAAAGTGGGTTGCAGTGACAAAGCGAGCGCGTATTTTGGTGTATGATAATGAAAAACCAAGACCAAACATTGAAACTTATCATGATTTAACAAAGGCAGAATTTGCTCAAAAAATATTGGTTCGTTCAGCAACATCTTCCTATAACATCGCTATGTTATCAGCCATGATCCAAACCGAGGGTGTAGAACAAGCATTAGCCTGGGCAGATGGTGTTGTAAGTAACTTTGCACGAACACCTACCGGTAATGATCGAGATCAAGCACGAGCTGTTGCTTCTAAGCTTGGTGATCTTGCGATTATGAATACGTATTATCTTATATTGATGGAAAATTCCAGTGATCCTGCTGATCGTGAGGTTGCTTTGCGTATGGGTGTCATATTACCAGAGAATACGCACATGAACTTATCTTATGTTGCTATTCTTAATCAATCTGCAAATGCTGATCATGCTCAAAAGTTCATTGATTACTTATTAGCAGTTGAGCAGCAAAACGCATTTATGAATGATAATGGTGAGTTTCCCGTTCGAAATGATATTACACTCAATCCAACCATCCAATCTTGGGGCGAGTTTAGTGTTGCACCCGTCAATTATGAAACACTTGGCGATGTGTATGCCCAAGCGGTGATGATGTTTGATCAAGTAAAGTGGGAGTAATGTGAAGAAAGCAGCATTTGTATCAAAAATCTTAAGCACAATCTGGATACTAGGTATCCTTTTTGTACTTTCAGAAGCCTATCTTCGGTTTTTTTCACCACCAAGTGAGACCTGGCAACATCTTGCTCAGGTGATTTTACCAAACGTACTTAATCAAACGTTAACGATTATGATCTTGAGTTCTCTATTAGCAGGGATTCTTGGGATTGCCAGCGCTTTTTTGATTGTCATGTTTGATTTTAAAGGTCGACGATACATTCGATTTTTGCTATATTTGCCATTGGCAATTCCCCCATATATTGCTGCATATGTTGTGGTAGCAATGTTATCTTATACTGGTATTATCCAGCAAACATTGCGTCAATTTATGGATGTTAATCCTTTTTGGTTTGAAATACCAGCTATGGTACTCGGTGTTTATGTGTTTGCACTGACACTTTTTCCTTATGTCTATATTGCAGTTAAAGCTTTTTTAGAAAAGCATTTAACAAATTATATTGAAACAGCAAGAACCTTATCCAAGGGCAATGGCTCTATCTTTATGACCATTGCTTTGCCACTTAGTTTACCGGCACTTATTGGTGGGATGGTGTTAGTTGGTTTAGAAATATTAGGAGATTATGGAACGGTGTTGTATTTAGGTATTCCAACCTTTTCAACGGCCATCTTTAGAAGTTGGTTTTCATTGCGTGATTTTGATTCAGCACTAAGATTATCTGGGATCTTGATGACGATTGTATTGGCGGTGTTACTAGTAGAGCACCTCTTAAGAAAAAACACCAAACAAATCATGCCAGCAAATGCTCGTGCTCTAAAGCGAAAAGCACTTACAGGTTGGCGCCATGTGTTGGTGGTTGGGTATTTTAGTTTATTTTTGCTACTAGCGCTTGTCTTACCTGTTGGTCAATTGCTTTATTGGGCATGGCTGAGTGCTGATAACATTCGTTGGACCAATACCGGTTCGATGCTCCTAAATACCATGATGTTAGGGTTTCTTGTAACAGCTGGGATACTAATCATTGGTTTGATTATTGCCAACTTTACAAGATTATCAAAAGGTTGGTATCCAACCCTAGTTGCAAAAATAACCATGCTTGGATATTCAATTCCGGGAAGTGTGATTGCTATTTTAGTGCTCTATGCTTTCATTTTACTATCAGAATGGTTTAATATATCAGTACTAACAGGTATTAGTATGTTGGTGTTTGGCTTAATCATTCGCTATTTGGGGTTAGGCTATCAAAACCTTGAATGGGGGTTTAAGAAAATCGGATTACGGCACAATGAAATTGCTCAAACACTGGGTAAATCGTATACACATGGGCTTGTGTTTATTGATGTTCCATTATTAAAACCGGCGATTATTACAGCTTATGCTTTGGTGTTTGTGGATGTGATCAAAGAGTTACCCTTAACATTAAATCTGAGACCTTTTAACTTTCATACCTTGGCAACGCAAGTGTATCAATACGCATCAGATGAACGACTTGTCGAAGCTGCGATTCCATCGTTGATGATTATCGGAGTATCGATTTTGTTTTTGTATCCTGTGATTACATTGGTGAATAAGGAGGACTGACATGTATCTTACAATTGAACGATTGCATTTTGGATTTAACAACACAGTCCTTTTTAATGATTTTCAAATGACGATAGACAAAGGCACTGTTACTGCGATTCTTGGTGATAGTGGTAAAGGTAAAACGACACTACTAAGACTCATCAGCGGCCTTGAAACACCAAGTCATGGTACCATTACACTTGATGATCGTGTTCTGTTTGGACCTTCAATAAACTTAGACACAAGTGTAAGACAAGTAGGGCTGGTATTTCAAGACTATGCGTTATTTCCCCACATGAGTGTGGCAGAAAATATTGGTTATGGTGTTAAAAAAAGCGATCGTAAGCAAAAGAAAAAGATTGTTGCTGAACTCCTTCAAATGATGGAACTGGATGATTTTCATAATCGGAAACCATATGAATGTTCAGGCGGGCAACAACAACGTATTGCCATTGCAAGAGCACTGGCAAGTCAACCAAAGGTGCTTTGTTTGGATGAGCCATTTTCTAATTTAGATCAATCATTAAAAGAACGCATGCGAAATCAAATGAAGGATTGGTTTAAAACAAAAGGCGTAACAGTAATTATGGTGACTCATGATCAAGATGATGCAAAAGCGATGGCTGATCAAATCATTCATATATAAATAGAAACTAATAGAAAAACATTAGGATTGTCTAAAAGGCAGTCTTTTTTTGTGTAGAAGAACCAAATTTTAGTAGTGGATGATGAGTATAAAAACGGACAACATTATCAATATTCTGAGTATATGGGCTTGTATTCTTGTTTCGATGAAATAATCATCTACAAAATGAATGTATAGGGAGTACACC
>CAYGIY010000049.1:0-9410 GCA_964350055.1 uncultured Erysipelothrix sp. | reverse complement strand
AATTTAAACTGGTAAACACAATATAAAGACCATTTGGTCTATTTTTTCTATGTACTTGAATGGATTTCATTAACTAGGATCGATATACTAAGTATGAAGTGAAGCAAAGCTAATGATTAATAGGAGGCATCAGTTTTACTAATTTATAACAATCAATTGAAAGAATTACACATTTACTGCTATCTACTTCATCAAAGTATTCATTTAATCTAAGTAATGAAACTAACTATCCCAAACAAAACCTGTAAACCACTAGAATTTATGACCATTACAACCATTATTCTTACTAACCCTATTTTACACTGTTAGTTTAGAAAGATTGAAAGTCCCTGTTTCAGTGCATTTCAGAACTAATTACTCCACCACCATCATACCAATTGTGAGGAATAAAATCAGAGTACGTCAGATAATGGTATACCCTTGGATAAGTCAGTAAAATATCATAATATGTTCCCTCATAATTCCCTTTCCACTTTACCACAGGTGTCGACCATGGATGTCGATATCTGACATTTCTGCCTGTTACTGTTCTTGTTGCTCCACCAGCACCATTAGTAAGCGTTCCTCCACCTAATTCTGCTAATCCATAAGGAACTAATTCAATATACGGTCGGTCGGTCCACGTAACGTTTCCAGTAATTATATGACAAGATGCATATGTATAAAAGTACACGGATATATGTATTCTATTATAAATTGGCCCACCAACTGGCTCTAGTAAAAAAACATGTTCACCGCTAAAATACATTTTAACAGTAACGATTGATGATAGCACATCATTATTATAACGTTCATCATAAATGGTATCCATTATTTTATCATCATATCGATATTGAGAGCTTGGATCAACGAAAAACAAACCTTCAGAAACTACATAATCAAGAATGTTCGAGAAATCGCGACTCGCAAATTCTTGCTGGAACATCGACTTAAATTCTTCAGACAAATCACTCCATCAAACGAGAAAACTTTGTACTTATCACTTGTGAACACCTGATCGACTATTTCTTCAATATAATCAAAATTACTTTTTTCTGACGCTTGACTATTTTCGACTTGTGCCTTAGTACTCACTTGAAATATCATACTCAATGCAAAAAACACTGCTACAGTTCTTAAAAATGTTTTCATTTTGTACTTTAAATGTTTTGGTAACTTTGTACACCAAAACGCTTTTCCTTTCTTTTGCAGTAATAGTAAATGTATAGGTTTCTTTCAAAAGATATCATCAACACATTATTTTTCTAAATATAATAGCTTTGTCTTGTTGATAATTTAAAGTCAATAGTGGAATACTCATCTAGTAGTTACTCATCACTTTTAAATCTTTGCAAATACATGCCGTTTTCATGTCCGATGATTTCATGATAGGTAAAATTATCGTTTTCAATAACTTTATCTAGTGTTAAATGCCGGTCATCAAGCGAATCGGTCAGTTTGAAAAAAGTCATTATCTCATCAAACCCGCAACAGTCTGATTGTGCCTTTTCATCTTCAAAATCAATATAGAACTTAACAGAATACCCCAATTCTCCATTTGTACTTTCAATAACTGCCGGAGTGATGATTACGCTGATAAAATCTTGATAGACCGGATCATCATATCCTATTGTTAACCTGGATCCTTCAATTGATGAAACAAAGTCAATGTATTGCTGACGATTGGTTTCAAGCAATTCGTATGCTTCGTCATGTGAAAGTTCTCTATCCATGGAAAGCGTGTTATCCAAAATGTGGAAATTCATTCTTTCGATGGTTTGATAGTCGTTTTCAGACACCTCAAAAGTTAAGCTGATATCACCATAAATGTATTGATGAATGGTTGGTTTGTGATCTTGAGATTTGTTATTGCACCCGAAAAGCAAGAAAAGCACACTGATGATAAGTATTATTTTCTTCATAGCATTGCTCCCTTTTAATTAAAGTATATCAAACATCATTAAAATACAAGTGTCTTAGCATAAAAGGAGAGCATCATGAAACATAAAACAACATTTATATATTTCTCAGTCTGCTTCTTTTATCAGCCTGTGTTAATCGTGAAGAACCAATCAATGATAATAATGAACAAGAAGTGGATCATTCTAATGATCAAGATGACATTGTTTTCTATCCACCGGTTGAAACAAACCCAGCTAACACCACCTATAGTCCTGCATTAATAAACCAAACCCGTGGTAGTGGAGTTAAAACAACCACTGATTATGCCATAACAATCATCACAGATCAATTAAACAGTCCATGGGGAATCAAACAATTGCCAAGTGGTGAACTGATTGTTACAGAAAAAGGTGGCCAAGTTAAACTTGTCTTAGATGATGGCACCATTAAAGATGTTGTTTTTGATTTTGCTGCCATCAACAGCAATGGCCAAGGTGGTTTATTGGATGTGGCGGTGAGTCCTGATTTTGATCAAACACGTTTACTCGTATTTACCTTATCAGAGCAAACTGCTTCTGGTAATGTCACTGCGGTGGCAAAAGGATATCTATCAGATGATATGACTCGCATTGATCATATTGACATCATTTATCGGGCTTTGCCTTATTTTAGTGGGGTGAGTCATTATGGTAGTCGCGTGGTGTTTGATCAAATGGGACATCTCTTTGTCTCAACAGGAGACCGTCAAAGCACACAAACAAGAAACTACGCTCAAGCACTTGATAGCGGATTTGGTAAAATCCTTAGACTAACAATTGGTGGAGAACCTGTATCAACAAATCCATTAATCAATCAAGAAAATGTCGATCAAGCCATTTACGCTCTTGGCTTACGTAATGTTCAAGGACTAGCGATTTCTTTTGATAATCAAACACTTTGGGCAAGTGAAAAGGGACCACAAGGTGGAGATGAGATTAATCTAATTGAAGCTGGAAAGAACTACGGATGGCCAATTATAAGTTATGGCTTAGAGTACAATGGTCAACCAGTTGGTGATGGCATAACCCAGCAAAGAGGTTTAGAACAGCCTGTGTATTACTGGGATCCTGCAGTAGCCCCAAGTGGTATGGTGTTTTACTCATCAGATCATATTAAAGAATGGGAAAACAACTTATTTGTAGGTGCCCTAAGAGGACAACACATTATTCGGTTGCTGATTCATGACAATCGTATTATCGGTGAAGAACGACTCTTAGAAAGTGAAAACCAACGATTTCAAGATTTAACAATGGGTCACGATGGTTCACTTTTTACCATAACAGATGCAGGAAGACTCTATCGCATCTATAAACCATAAGCTAAGTAGCACATCTATTTAATAAAGAAAAGACATACCGTCATTTCGTATGTCTTTTGTATTAGCGAATATTGTATTCCATCTTTTTTAGTATGGTGTAAGTGATAAACATCATCACAATCATGGTGATTAGCGTGATACTAACACTTGTGATTAGGGGAAGTAACTCAAATTGAAAGTTTGAAGAAAAATGAATTAAACCAGATGGCAAGTAGCGATGGATATTAAGTAAACCACCCATGGCATGAAGTAGATAAGCAGCAACCAATGTCATAAATCCTGCAGGTAGTGCTTTCTTTAATAAAGCACCCCACATGATTAGATTTGCCATAACATAGATCATATATAGTCCTTGAAGTAGTCCTGCAATGGCGACATCATGAAATGTGACGTAAAACTCAAATAGAATTCCTGAATAAGCATAGTTGATAAGTAAAGCAAGAAAGACAATAATCATTAACGTAATTCCAAACACCGATAGTTTTGCAGCAAGCATGTGTGTGAGCTTATTGCCTGATATTAACGGTAAGACAAAGGTATTAACACGTAGTTCTTGAGCAAGAATGCCACAAAGTGAGAACACGATGATGATTAAACCAAGTTCAAACACATCTGACATATAGCCTTGAATCGAAGTGAGGTGACTTGCGTTGATCATTGCACTCAAATCTGCTGGTGAGATGGTAGGAAATTGCCATTTAAGGATTTCTGGTAGAATCACTTTTAGCATGACTGGGGTCAATATAGCTAGAAACATAAAGCTCATAAGCAGGATGAATAAGCGACCATTGCGTATGGCAAATAGCCATTCTTTTTTTATTTCTTTGATCATATTAACGTGTCTCCTTTAAGAATAGTGATTCTAAATCGTTCTTTTTTTGATTGAATGCAGCAACAGATCCTCCAAAATCAATGACTTCACGTAGTAATTTATCAGAGATATTGTTGTTGTGTTTGGTTTGGATTGTGAGTGTGTTGTTGATTGCTTGTACGCTTTTGTATTCCGGATTCTTTTTTAATGCTTCAATGAGTTCATCTTGTACTTGATGGTTAAAATCAACAACAAACACAGGTAATACATTTTCATGAAGTAATGCTTTGAGAGATTTCTCAAATACCATTTCACCTTGTGCGATCATACCAATGCGATCACAAATACGTTCAATATCACTCAAGATGTGTGATGAAAAGATGATGGTCTTTCCACGTTTTTTCAAGTCGACCATGAGTCGTAGTACTTCACTGCGTCCTTCAGGATCTAGTGCTGATGAAGGTTCATCTAATATGAGTAGTTTTGGGTCATGGATTAATGCCACAGCCATTCCCAATCGTTGTTTCATGCCTCGTGAGAATCCCTTGATTCTACGATGAGCATGTTCGCTTAATCCAGCCCAAGCTAAGGTTTCATCCACTAGTTGTTGATTTGGATGATTACCACAATATATCAAATACTCCTTAGCTGTCATCCATGGATAAAACTGTGGGTTTTCTGGTAAAAATCCAACTTGTAGATCACCAGGTTTTGTAATTGTTTTTAAGTCTTTACCATTAACAAGGCATGTTCCTTCACTATAATGTGATAAGCCAGTCATGATATTCATCGTGGTTGATTTACCCGCACCATTGTGCCCGATAAATCCATAAATTTCATTTTCTTTTACATTGAGATTGATTCCCTTTAAGGCATGAAATTCTTTGAAGTGTTTGTGTAAATTTCTGATTTCAATCATCGTTTATGCCTCATTTCTACCAATGACAATGTATATGATAGGTCCTATAATTTGGAAAAAGAAGCAAATGCCCAACCATAATGGTTTGTTTAAGTTTGAAACACCTTCTTTAGTAATAAGATATGCACAGTATGCAAACATCATCAGTTGAATCACCAATATTGGGGAAAGTATAAGCAATAAATCCATGTTTTCATTAATCCAGTTCATCATATGTCCTCCTTTGACATGTTTATTGTATCGAATATCAAAGTCATATTAGTAGTGACTCCAGTCATATAAAAGTCATAAAAAAAAGGCTTTCGCCTTAGAATCCTATGTTTTTAAAGTAAATGATGGCATTGGCTCGATCAGCAACATCTGCTTTAGCGTAAATTTGGCTCATGTAGTTTTTTACAGTACCAATTGATAAAAACAGTTCATCTGCAATATCACCATTGGAGTAGCCTTTCACTAAGAGTTTGATAATTGCTTGTTCACGTGTTGTAAAATCACTTGTGGCTGGGTTGGGTTGTTGTTTTGCCATGAGATAACTGGTTAGTTTTGTAGCCACTCTTCCAGGAAGAAGAATATTGCCAAGTGCGCCATCACGGATTGCATCTGCTAATTGATTGGCACTAATATCTTTAAGTAAATAACCAGCAGCGCCATGATTAAGGGCATCAATGATGTAGTGGTCATCATCAAATGTAGTCAGAATAATCACAATTGTCTCGGGAAATTGTTCTTTGATGCATTTGGTTGCTTCAACACCATCCATGATTGGCATACGAATATCCATCAAGACAACTTGTGGGAAAAATGCCATGACTTGTGTCAATGCTTCTTCACCATTATTGGCTTCTGCAACAACTTCAATATCATCACTAACTGAAAGTAGTGCCTTTAATCCTTCGCGGATGATGGGTTGATCATCAACAATCAATAATCGAATCTTACTCATGATGGACTCCTTTTAGGATTTTGCCTATGGGTAGTTTGATTGAAACTTGAAAACCATCATCTTCACTGGATGCTTGTAAAAGACCACCTAAGCTTTCAACACTGTTTTTCATGGTGTTTAATCCAAATCCAAAGGTGAAAGGCTGAACATTTCTGCCATTGTCATTAAACGATAAGAACAATACATCATTGGATTCTTGAATGAGGACATCTGCTTTGTTTGATTGTGAATGTTTCAGTGTGTTGGTGGCACATTCCATAATTGCACGTAGCAGTACATGTTGATGAATGGATAAAACAGGAGATTGTATTTCTATAACAACATCGATTGTTAGATGGGTGTTTTTTCTAATATCTGCGACTAATTGATTCACTTTCTCATTAAAATTTTGAAAGTTATCTTCTACTAGAAGTTTAACTGAATTTCGAATATCACCAAGAGCATCTTTGATTAGGTTTCTTGCTGTATTGAGTTTGTCTGAGCGTTGCTGTTGATCTTGGAGTATATCAGCAGCTTCAATTGATAAAAGGGCACCAGTTAATCGATGACCGACTGTATCATGAATCTCTTTTGCGATTTTATTGCGCTCTTGGGCTGCGCTTAATTCTTCAATCATCATGTTTTGTGCTTCAATTAACTTCATTGTTTTCGATAAATCATGATTGGTGATATAGAGTTTCTTTAACATGTAAAACGATGCAACAACAAGTCCAAAAATAATAAAGCTTAAATAGACACTGCTAATGACTTCTTCAAAATCTGGACTTGGTTCAACTAAGTATGGTCGACTGATACTAATCAAAACAAAACCAGATAAGGTCACATAAGCAAAGCGCTTGGCTTGTATTAAGGGATAGTTGTTGATGATTGATGCTAATACGATGATTACTAAAAATTGCGAATTGAAATCATACACTATGTATTGAACAACAAATGCTACGCCAATAAGCATCAAAGATAAACCATACGCTACTTTTATTTTTTTAAATTGAATGGTTAACTCTGTGACAATCATCAGTACTAAACCAATTGCAAATAACCAAACCAAAGAGTTAAACTGAGGTTCACCAATATAATTAACAATCACACGAACAGCATTGATTTCAAATGCAACAACCAACAAAACAAAAATTGCTTGGCGTACATTTGAATCAAATACACCTTGTTGTGAATCCGCTTCTTGTTTGTTTTTGCTTTCTTTTAATAAATAAATTGCTGCAGCTGGTAAAGTAAAAATGGCAATACTAAGTGCATATTTTAATCGTGATGCTTTTGTGAGGTCTTTGTTGTTGATGCAGTGATGGACATAAAATCCTTGTACAAAGAGTTGTAGAATAATACCTGGCATCAAAAATGGAAATAGTTCTCTAAATTGCATGGTTGTTCTCTTCTTTTTCTTTAGTGTGAATCAGGTGTTGTAAAAATCATATAATAAAACAGATGAAATAACCATGATTTTCGAAGAAATGATATAGAATAAAGCGTATTTTATTACGGGTGTATTTGTATATGATGATTATTAAGCGATGCATCCACATAAAGTAGACACACAGAATATGATACAATTATATAAATAAGGAGGTCTTTATGTTACTTCAAGGAAAACGTGTATTGTCCATTGTTTCAGAAGATTATGATGACTTAGAACTGTTTTATCCGATGCTTCGCTTAAAAGAAGAAGGAGCGACCGTTGATGTTGCTGGTCTAGAAAAAGCAACTTACAAAGGGAAATTTGGCTTATCAGTTGATAGTGATCTAGCATTTGAAGATGTGGATATCACCAGTTATGATGCGTTGCTTGTTCCTGGTGGATGGGCACCTGATAAATTGAGACGCTTTGATGTGGTATTGGATTTTGTACGTTACATGAATGAACATGATCGTGTGATTGGGCAGATTTGCCATGCGGGTTGGGTTCTTTCATCAGCTGATGTTCTTAAAGGAAAAACAGTCACAAGTACACCAGGAATCAAACATGATTTGATTAATGCTGGTGCAAATTGGGTTAATGAACCTGCTGTTGTTGATGGAAACTTAGTTTCTGGTCGTAGGCCACCAGATCTACCATTTTATTTGCCATTACTAATTGAAGCAATTGCAAAAAGATAGAATCATTTAACATAAAAAAAGCCTTGTCTGGTATCAAGTACACAGCAAGGCTTTTTTTATGTCTTACGTAATGTTTAAAGATAAACTAGATATCATAATTGTAATCTTGGATTACAATTTGATTAAGCTTCTAATTCGTCAAGCAATGCTGTTAAACTTTCAACAACTTCCAAAGCTTTTGCATTGGCTTTTTCAAGTGATGCGTCATAAGTTTCTGATAACACAGGGATGTTTGCCATGTAAACTAATTCATCAGATAGTTCACCCCATAGAGTCCAAATCGTTTGAATAAGAACTTCATGATCACTAACAAGTGAATCAACCACTACTTTGTCACGATTAACAACAATCGCATTTTCTGTTAACGCACGAAGTTGTGTATCAACACGAATACGACCAGTTTCCATTTCAAAGATAGCAACATTGATGCCATCGATGACTGCTTCATCGGTTGCATCGTCATGATTCATCCATTCATGTTTGCTGTTGGTGTGTTCAATCACTTGATTTACTGTTGTGATTTGTGTGTTGATGACTTCAATTAGCTGGTCTGCATCTGCTTTGTTGTTTGTAGAACATGCACCAAGCGCTAACATTGAAATCACAGCAAAAACTAAAACAATACGTTTTCTAATTCTATTTTTCATTATATTCCCTCCTTAGACAAACGTCATTATAAGAAAGGATTTCAATTTTGTCCATGAAATTTGTTCTATGTTACACAAAAAAAGCAATAAGTTGCAAATCACACATATCATAAGTGAACGCTTGTTTCATCTGTTTATTCTATATGTTAGTTGATTATTTGTTATCTCCAAAAGGTGGAGCAGTTTGCTTTATCGGTGATATTAAAGTCAATCATCTTTTTTAATAGTTCATAATCCACGACTTTATCCCAAGGAAAACGAATAATCATTTTTGTATGTTGATAACCTACTTGTTTAATCTCATGTGTAAAATGCTCAATCCCAGCTTGTTCAGGAGTCACTGCTAAATGTTGCTTTGACACACTAAATCCAATAATGAATGTTCCATGATCAGTAAACATGGGTTGATTCCATGCAACTCGTTTTACTAAATTTGGGTAGTTTGTAGAAACCCAATCAAGCACTTTTTTTGTTTTATCGCGATGTTCGGTGTTTGTGATTTCTGCTAAGAATTCTTCAAATGTTTCCATTGATTTTCATCCTTTCAAATATGATTAAAACATCATTCAATGCTTATTATAAAGTATATTTACATAAATCTGTTAAATTTGCTCATGAGTTAAATGACAAATAAAAACCCTCATCAAATATGTTGATGAGGGGAAATAGACAATAGTATTGTATAACAAGTATATTATGCTTTTAACTTACCAATAATGAATGTTCCATGATCAGTAAACATG
>CAYGIY010000048.1:0-9411 GCA_964350055.1 uncultured Erysipelothrix sp. | reverse complement strand
AGGTTTGACTTCCTTTTTCTATTCAGAACGTTTACACAAAATATTTTATACTACCTTCATCCATTAAAAGTAATTACTAGAAGCTAATGAGGTTGTTATAAAATCGAAATACCAAAACCTAGTAATCCAGGTCCTGTGTGTACACCAAGTGCTGGCGATATTTCTGATAGGAAAAATGTGGCTTGATCTTTAAAGTGTTTTTCTAGATCTTCTTTGAAGGCTTGAGCTTCTTCAGGAGCATTTGCATGAGCGACACCAATAAGATAGTGTTGATCTTTTTTAAGGTATGAACATGCTGTTTCAAATAGTGTTCTAATGGATTTATTACGCCCTCGAACTTTTGCAACAGTGGTATAAATACCTTCTTGATCGCATGTGATTAAAGGTTTAAGTTCTAAAGCTGTGCCTAAAAAACCACTAACTTTACCGATCCTACCACCTCTAATGAGGTATTCAAGTGTCGATAATACAAAATACACATGGGTATTTTTGATAGACTCTTTGATATTGGCAACCACTTGATCATAGTCTAATCCTTCACTCACCCACTTTGCCGCGCGAATGGCAGTTAAACCACTGCCGATCCCAATGTTTTTCGTATCAAATACTTCCATTGGTACTTCTGATTCTTTTGCGTGCAGTTGAATCATGTTAAATGTGCCTGATAAACCTGATGATAAAATGACACCAATGATTCGTGTAAATCCTTGATCTTTGATTGTTTGAATTAGTTTAACTAAATCATCACCAAATGGCAGTGAGGTGGTTGGTACCTCTGTTTTTAAGTTTTCTAGTACCGTTTTTGAATCAATGTCTACACCATCTCGATAAGATTTATCTTTGTAGTTAACCTGTAAAGGTAAAACAAAGATGGGATACTGATCTGACATACTTTTTGGAACATCACTTCCGGAGTCTGTTAAAATTGCGATTTTTTCATTCATGAGTTGTTTCTTGTGATGCAATGAGTGCTTGTGCTTGCTTTTGATGAGCAATGGTCAATGTTGCATGAAGCATGAGTGGGCTAATGGATTCTTTTAGTTCAAGTAAATTTTGACTGCCATACTCCAAGGCTTGCTTAAGCGTTAAACCAAAAGCATTGTAAGCTTCTTTAAGTCCTAATCGTTTTGTTTCTTGCATAATACCATTTTTGATTAAAGAAATATCAAATCCCTCTTTCAAAAAGACAATCACAAACAAAAAAGCAATATGAATGCGTTGGTATCGTTTTTTATTTGGTGCAGGTATTAGACCAAGTTTCACATAGTTATTAATCATTGCCTTTGTTAGCGGTTTGACATTGTGTTCTTCACATAATGGATTAATATAACTTAACACTTGATCTGCATAAAGATCTAGTTTAGGTAGCTGTTCCCAGCGAGGTAAAGTTGATTGCATCGTATTTCCTTTCATATTATTTTGATTATATCACATAGTTATGATAACTACATTCGTTATTTCAATTTTTACTAAATATTAACATAATGCACATAAAACTATATTCTTTACACTTGATAAAATCAATCATAATGCACTCACATAGTCAAGCACTTAAAGTATGCCATTTAGAGCACACATAACCTGTTATTGCTTAAAGATTTAACTATATTCTCTATTTAAAACCATTGATTCTTCTGATAAAATACAAAAAAGGAGTTCAAATATGAATCACATCGGCACACACACAATCGAAACACAACGTTTAATTTTACGGAGAATCACCATGAATGATGCTCATGATATGTTTAATCAATGGACAAGTGATCCACAAGTCACAGAATATCTAACATGGCAACATCATCAAACCATCGATGATACAAAACAGATCATCGCATTATGGCTTAAAGAATTAGAATCAGATGAAACCTATAAATGGTGTATGCACCATAAAGAAACAAATCAGGTCATTGGGACCATTGATATCGTTGCGACAAATGAGCGCAACCAATGTGGTGTGATTGGGTATTGTTTATCAAGATCCTATTGGAATCAAGGATTGATGAGTGAAGCCTTATGGCATATGATGGATTACTGTTTTAACAAGGTTGGCTTTCATCGTCTAGAAGCAACCCATCTTAGTGAAAACCCCGCTTCAGGTAAAGTTATGCTTAAATGTGGTATGAAACATGAAGGTGTGCAGCGCAAAAAGTTTTTAGGTCATGATGGACTGTTTCACGACTTAGACTTCTATGGTATATTAAGAGCAGAATTTAAGTGAACTGGGAGCAGAACTTATGAAAGAATTCATTAAACTAGCTGAAATATTTGATTACTTCTACGAAGGAGTTTATTTAGTCGACACAGAGCGTAGAATTATGTATTGGAATAAAGCAGCAGAACGAATTTCTGGATTCACGTCCGATGAAGTCGTGAATCATTTTTATTACGATAATATTCTCAATCACGTGGATGATTGTGGAAAGCAGTTATGCCATGATGGTTGTCCCTTCATGCTACGATGATGGATTGCAAAGCACGTGAAGCCGGTGTGTATCTACACCATAAAGAAGGTCATCGCTTGGCCGTTTCAATACGTACGATCCCTATTGAACGTGATGGTCAAGTTGTCGGAGCAATTGAAGTTTTTGTTGATGATTTTGCGCAACATGATTTATTTAAATCTCTTGAAAACTACAAAGAACTTGCCCTATTAGATCCTCTTACAAGCATTGCTAATCGAAGAACCGTTGATTCTTTTACAGAGATTCGCATGGTTGAATTTCAAACACTTAAAACGCCATTTGCAATTGTAATGATCGATATTGATGACTTTCGCATCATCAATAATCGATATGGACACGATTTTGGTGATGATGTGTTAAAAATGGTAGCCCAAACTTTAAAAAACGCGGTTCGTCAATCTGACTTAATTGGTCGTTATGGTGGTGAAGAATTCATTGCTATATTGATTGGTGATGTTGAAGAGCACCTTGAAATCATCACAGAAAAAATGAGAATGTTAGTTGAAAATGCTTTTATTCGACAAGAAGATAAAGCAATCAGTGTGACTATCTCACTTGGAGCAACGATTGTAAGTGAACAAGACTCATTAATTGATGTGATCAGACGTGCAGATAAATTACTCTATCAAAGTAAACAAGCTGGCAAAAACAAGGTAACAATAAAATAAAGCAATCCTAATCGGATTGCTTGAGCATAGCGACAATATTTTTAAAGTGTTCGCCACGTATTTCATAATTCTTATATTGATCATAACTTGCACATGCTGGTGATAAGCAAACAATATCTCCTTTTATGGCAAGTTCTTTTGCTTTATAAAGTGCTTCTTCAAGGTTGTCAACGACAATGGCACGTGGAAATGTTTCCTTAAGGATGTCTTTGGTTTGTCCAAAAACGATGATGTGTTTTAATAATGAGTCCATTGATTTAAGGTCATCAAACGAAAGTTTTTTATCATACCCACCTGCTAAAAGAATGATGGGTTGCTCAAACGCTTCAATGGCAACACGCGTGGACTGTGGATTGGTTCCTTTAGAATCATTGAAGTATTTGACACCATTGATTGTATCAACATATTCAATACGATGCGGTACACCCATAAACTGATGCAATGATTTTTGTATCAGTTTCGGTTTTACACCCATACAATAAGCCATAATCCCAGCAATCATCGCATTGGTGATATTATGATCACCAACTACATTTAGTTTTTTAGGTTCAAATAACACATGCTTTTGATACATCACAAAACCATCTTTTATGCAAACATCTGCCTCACTTTTTATAGAGATGGTGATTACCTTTGCAATTGTATTCTTTTTCGTTTTTAAAATAATCGGATCATCAATATTCAAGATAAAATAATCGTCTGATGTTAAATTATCAACAATACGCCATTTAGCATCATAGTATTCGTTTTCACTTTTAAACACATCCAAATGATCAGGTGCTAGTGACACAATGGTCGCTACATGAGGGTGAAAGTTCTTTGTATTAATAAGTTGAAATGCTGCTACTTCAATAGCACCATATCCATGTTGGCGATTTCTATTTTCATCAACAACAACCGAAAGTGGTATTCCAATGTTACCAGCGACAAACCCAAAACTTGTGAATCGACTTAGGATCTCTCCTAACATAGATGTTGTTGTTGTTTTTCCATTGGTTCCTGTAATGGCACCTAATTTCCACTTCGCAACAAAACGTTGTGCAAATTCCATTTCATTGGCAATAAAATTATTTTTCGCCATTTCAATGACAAATGGATGATGCTGTGGCACACCTGGATTTTTAACAACCCAATCAAAATTCATGTGTATTAAGTCCTTATTAAAACCACCATCATACACAATGGCTCCTTTTTTTACAATCTCATCTTTGTCATCAAGTACTCGCTCATCTGTAAGTATCACATGATAACCTTCATCCAATGCTAAACGTGCGGTTGCATAACCACTACGTGCCGCACCAATGACACAAACTTTTAAACCCATAATGCACTCCATAGACCCAATACTAAAAAGATGAGTCCCAATAGCCAAATAAACTGAACCACGCTTGTTTCTTTCCAACCTGCTAGTGAAAAACTATAGTGAATCGGTGTATACGCAAAGACACGCTTTTTAAAGACGCGCACAGCAATTTGTTGGATGACAACACACCCTGTTTCCCAAATTAAAACACCTGCTAAAAACACATACGCGATTTCAACTTTTAATAAAATGGCATAAGCTGCCATCAATCCACCTAAAGCAAGTGAGCCACCATCGCCCATGAATATTTTCGCTGGAAATACATTGTATTTTAAATAACCCAATAGTGATCCTACCAGCATAAATGCAAGCATTGCTAATTGAAACTGTTGATAGTGATAACTGATAATCCCTAATCCAAACATAATGAGCAATGAAACCCCTGCTGCAAGGCCATCCATGCCATCAGTGATATTCACAGAGTTAACAGATGCCACCATGACAAACACTCCAAATACAACATATACTGGAATTGGAACTACCAGTATGAAGTAACCCATCATTGGAAGTGGAATTGATATCATTGAAGTGATTAAAGTTAATGCGGCCAACATAAACAACACGGCAATCACTAGTTGAGTAAAAAAACGCAGTTTGACTGGTAGTCCATCATTTTTTCCTTCTTTAGCAATTTTATAGTCATCGACAACACCCAATAAGAAATACCCTAAAAACACAAACATCGCAAGCATCGTACTGACTTCTAATGCGAAATTAAAATATAAAATAAGGAGTATTGCTGGTATCACCACAAATAAAACACCGCCAAACATTGGTGTTTTTTGTTTTTCTTGATACTCAGATAGAGCATACTCACTGGTTATTTGCATGATATTTTTTGTATTCAAATAATTGATCCAACGAGGATACGCGATATAAGTCAAAATATAACTGATGGCAAAGCCAGATATCATTTCAATTAAGTTCATAGCCACCCTATTATATCAGACAATTTATGGGTTTAAAGAGCAAATCACAGAAATTGTCTGTCCTTCAATTAATTCATGTTCCAATACACTTTGTTCAATGACCCAACCATCCCCTTCAATGGAAATATCCAGGTTGGTCAGCTGGGCTAAAATGGTTACTTCTCTTTTGCTTAAACCAATCAAATTAACCATGGTTTCTTGTGGTTGATTGGTTTTAACAAACAATCGTGTGGAATTTAACAAACGGGGAATACCTTTAAATGACGTGTCAATGATTTGAAAGCCATCACCCCATATTATGGTATCAAATCCATGTTCAATCGCAAATGCAACAAATGATTGTGTTGATTGATTGATAAAGGAAGGCATATCGACTACCTTTGTTTCAAAGGTCTCTTGATCAATCGATGGATCTTGTGGTTCATCATTTGGTGTTGATAGTTGATAAGTCATCGTAATTTTACGAAGCAGTGACTGAACTGGCCCTGTTTCAACATGGGCACGATTGGTCACAGGTGCGATGTATCCATAGTAGATCATGACTTGTGGATTATCAGCCGGTAATCCAATAACAACCGAATACAAGTTTCGATCAGTATAATAACCATTTGGACCAACCACATTGGCAGTTCCTGTTTTAGCTAAAATATCAACTTCAGGAATATTATAGAAACGTGCCGACCCTTCTTCAGCTGTAATACGCATCAGGTTTTGTAGTTGTTTGGCTGTGTGCGCATTAATGGGACGACCCACGATTTGTGTTTGATAATCACTGATAACTTGTTTTGTCGCACTATCTAAAACTTTGTCGATCACCTTGGGTTGAACCATCGTACCATCAGAAAACACAGCCGTATAGGCTTGCATCATTTGTAAGGTGGTGACCGTTGAGCCTTGACCATAACCCGAAGTAATCATTTCAATCGGATAGTTAAAGAGTTTATGACCTGTACTTTCATAGATACCAGGTGATTCTACTGGCTTAAAAAAGCCAAAGCGATCAAGATAGTTTTCATAATCTCTTGGTGAGATATTATTGGTTAAAAGAAATCCAATGCCTGTATTAAGTGATAAGGAATAGGCAGTATCGAGTGTGACAACACCGAAATCACGTTGACCGGCATTGTAAATACTAGTGCTAGCACTAGCAAAACTATTGGCACGAATTGGCATTCCATTTGAAATACCCATATGAAACACACCACTTGGGTAGGTCACTTCCCCATTGTATTTATTTAAGTCCATAGCAGCAGCATAGACAAAGGTCTTCATTGTTGAACCAGGTTCAATATTATTTTGTGACACCACATTCTCATAATCGCTAATATCAATCGCATTTGGATCAAAAGACGGTGCATGACCCCAAGCTAAGATATCTCCTGTTGCCACTTCCATGGCCATTCCCCATACTAGCTGAGCGTTTCTTTGCTCAATTGTTTGTTCAAACGCCAGTTCAAGTGTTTCTTGAATACCCTTATCTAAGGTTAAAACAAGTGTGTCACCATGCACAGCGGGTTCTTCTTCATAATACATGTCTCGATAGATAAAGCCACTGATATCTGATTGAAAACGTCGCCAGCCATTGGCTCCTGTTAACACACGATTAAAGGACACTTCAAGTCCCATGCGTCCGGTATTGGCTTTTACTGTTTCATCATATTGTGAAAAACCAATTAAATGCGATGCAAACACACCCAACGGGTAGTTACGTGAAATCATGGTTTCAAATGCTAAACCAGGAAGATTTAAGGCTTCAATATCACGTCGTTGTTGCAGTGAAAGATTACGTCCTCTTAGACCAAGTTCTGTTTGATATAATTGTTTATTTAAATGATCAAGTATCACTTGCTCATCCATATTTAAAATTGGAGCAAGTGCAGCAGCAGTCGCTTCTTTATCAACAACATAAGCAGGTTGATTATTGATACCCACTCTTGATTCACTTAAATAAACAATAATCTTATACGACACCACATCTTCTGCCAAAACATTCTGTTGGCGATCAACAATTTTCCCACGTGATGCTATGATGGTTTCTTCTTTGATGTACACTTGCTCAGCGATTGCTTTAATGTCGGTGTTTGAATAGAAATGTCTGCCTCCAATACTGACATAGAAAACATTCACACCAATGAGTGCAAAGATAATAAAAAAGATAAAAAACCATACCAATAAGGTGATATTGGTATGTTTGATCCTATTCTGTTTTAGAGAAGATGGTGATAACATTTTGATTTACCGCACTGTACCCTTCTTCATTGGCCATCGCAACAATTCGATTATAGTTGCTTAGTCGCTGAATATCCACGTTTAAGGCTTCGTTTTGAGTTTGCATGACACTGATTTGTCGTTGTGTTTTTTGAATTTGTACACTTAAACTGGTTTGATAGGCACGCAACAAAATGGCTGATCCCACTTGGAGGGTGATGGCAATAAAAAATATGGTCAACACCCATCCACGCCAACGGTGGACTTTCTTTTTAACGGTTGTTGCTTTTGCCATACACTTACTTCCTTTCTATTGCTCTTAGTTTTGCACTCGCACTGCGAGGGTTATAATCTAACTCTTCTTGTGATGGAAGAATTGGTTTTTTACTGATTAATGTGTACTCAAGATAAACATCTTTAAGTGGTACACGTTTATTTGTTTTTGGTGGTTTTGCTTGATCATTAAATGCTTGTTTGACCATGCGATCTTCTAATGAATGAAATGTAATGATAGCCATGACACCTTGTGAGTTTAATAGTGTTAATCCATCCGTTAGCATTTGATTAAGCGATTGCAGTTCGTCATTTACCGCTATCCGAATCGCTTGAAACGTTTGTTTAGCAGGATGACCTTGTTTCGATAATGCTTTGATGGGATATGCCTTTTTTATGATATCCACTAGTTCAAAGGTTGTTTCAATTGGTTTTAGTGCTCGTGTTTTAATGATTTCTCTTGCAATATTTTTGGCAAACTTCTCTTCACCATATTTGAACAAAATATCAATAAGTTGCTCATAGCTGTATTGGTTAATAAGCCACTGTGCATCTATTGTTTGTGTTTGATTCATTCTCATGTCTAGGCGTGCATCATGGCGATAGGAAAACCCTCGTCCTGCTTCATCAAGTTGCATCGATGAAACCCCACAATCCACCAAGATACCGTCGACACCCTCAATATTGAGTTGCTTGAGTTGTGATTTGATGTTGGCATAATTATCAAAGATGACATGCATCTGATTTGGGTAATGTTGTTGTAGCTCATTGGCTGTTTTTATGGCACTGGCATCAGCATCAAATACAATTAGCTTGCCTGTTGTGAGATGATTTAAAATCGCTTGTGAGTGACCACCATACCCAAAGGTTGCATCGACATAAATGCCATCAGGTTTGATCTTTAAGACATTGATGCATTCTTTTAATAGTACGGGTATGTGTTTCATACGATGAAATCCGTCAAACTCTCTGCAATATCTTCAAATGAATCAGAAGCATGATCGTAGTAATCTGCCCATAAAGCTTGATCCCAAATTTCAACATGATCGACAACACCTAAGACAACACACTCTTTTTTAAGTGATGCTGATGCAATCAGTCCACTCGGTATTAAAACACGTCCTTGATTATCCACGACACACTCAGCTGCTTTTGCCGTAATCATGTGCATGTACATGCGCGATTCACGTTTGGTTGTGGGTAATTTTTTAAGCTGATCAATGATTTGATTCCATTGGTCAAGTGAATACACAGTTAAACACCCGTCCAAACCGCGCGTCACGATCATGGATGGTCCAAATTGTTCACGAAACTTAGCCGGAATGATGATTCGGCCTTTCGCATCTAGGTTATGTTTATATTCCCCTATGAACATAAATCTACCACTTTATGACACTTTGTCCCACTTTCTACCACCATTATAATCAATCCAGCCACTTTTGTATAGTGTTTTTACCTTTTATTTGCAAAATCAAACAAAAAAAAACCATTGCTGGTCTCTTATCGAT
>CAYGIY010000047.1:0-9628 GCA_964350055.1 uncultured Erysipelothrix sp. | reverse complement strand
ATATAATGGATAGATAAAAGGAAAGGACTCTTATGCATCAACATATTGAAATACCACAAGATAGACAAGAAGCTTATGACTTATTAGTTGTACAAGTCAAAGCAATTCTTGCAGATGAAAATGATTTAATCGCAAATCTTGCTAATGTAAGTGCGGTTCTATTTGAGTTTATCAATGACATCAATTGGGTTGGTTTTTATTTAATCAAAGGTGATGATTTGGTTGTCGGACCATTTCAAGGGAAAGTAGCATGTAGCCGAATCCCATTATATAAAGGTGTTTGTGGCAAAGCAGTAAAAGACAATAAAATGATAAATATGGAGAACGTTCATCAATTTGAAGGCCATATCGCTTGTGATAGTGCAAGTAATTCAGAAATTGTCTTCCCATTGTTTGTCAATAACACCGTGATTGGCGTATTAGATATTGATTCACCAAAATTTAACCGGTTTGATAAAATCGACGAAGATAACTTACAAAAAGTTGTAACAGAAATAACAAAGAAGCTCTCTGATTCATTTTAATCAGGGAGCTTCACCATCTTTTGATGTGGTTCATGTTGATCTAAATAAGTTTCGCCATCATCTTGATAACCACATGAGCGATAAAAATCCAAAGCCTGAACCTGTGCAGATAGAACAATTCGAATCGCCATATTGGCCATTGCGATTTTCTCTAACTCATTCATAATAACTCGACCATATCCTTTATTACGATATGGTTTTTTTATTGCTAAACGACCGATATGAAATTCATCAGGCTGCAAGTCAAAAGCAAACACACGACCGACCCCAATGCACTCCTTGTTAAGATACATCGTGACATGCCATGCAATATCATCGATATCGTCAAATTCATCTACAAATCCTTGTTCTAATACAAACACCTCTTGTCGAAGATGTGCTGCATCATCAAAGGATTCTCTTCCTTTATTAATTACAATAACTGTTTCCATCATTTCACCTCACACTAAATGCTCAAATGACATAAGAAATAATTGATCACTCATGACTTGGATTTTTTTTAACTTACGGTCAACATCGATTTCGTTAAACAGCAACTTCATATCTGTATAAGATACTTTGTAATCTAAGTGTTTTTGCCAACGAGAAACACCTTCTTCAATCATAACACCACCATTAATAATAGTTGGTTGTTGTGTTTTTTTACTTATTGCAAAATGAAATGGATAGGATTGTAAACTCAACTCATTCATTACTAATATGTGTGCTTTTAAGTCATAACATGACTGCATAGGACTAAATTCGCCACTAGGAAAATGCAATGGTATTTTTCTTGTCATAAATCTGGCATATTTGCCAATCGACATAATGGTAAAAGCAGGATGGTGTTTTGAGAAAGTATCATCTCTCAATAAAAACGTTGTCGCAAGCAGATCATGAGCTGGCCACTGATGCGTTGTTGAAGCAAGCTGTTTGCGGACTTTTGGATACTCATGTATTGGTAAATCTTTTTGCCAATAACTAGGCTCGATAAGGTCCTCATGGTATGAAGCATATACAATTGTGCCTTCATTAGAAACCGAGTCTAATAAGGCATCCAAAAAACTGTTGTATTGATGCACTGTGTAATCAATCTGATCAAGCCTTCCATCCAAGACAATAACCATACCTTTTCTTACTCCCAATGCTTTAAATTGTTCCATCCAATCTTGCTTATCAAACATGTCATGTGTTTCCTAATCAACAAATCCGTTCGCTTCTAACAAGGCTTTTGTTGTTCTATAATCTATATAACCTAGAACTGATGATACAAGTTCTCCATCAATAAAGATATATGTTGTAGGTGTTACTGATGCTTCCTTTAGGTGCTTTTCAACCAATTCATTTATGTTTTCGCGGTTGTCTTTATCCAGTTCAATATAGGCAAACTCAAAATCATAATTGTTTAATAACTCTTGTAAAACAGGTTTGTATGAAATACATGCGGCACAAGTTGTCTGACCAATGACAACAACAAGATTTTCATTTGCATCTAACTTTGCTGTCACATCTTTAGCAGAAACAATAGGAAACCCATCATTTGATGAACATCCAACAAGTAAAACCGATAACACTAACAGTGAAATAATTAATCTTTTCATAATTGCTCCTTATCATGAGCGAGTTTGCTTGCTGCTGCTGCTGCTACTGCTCCTACAATATCATCTAAAAATGTATTACACTGATCTTTGTGATCTGAGCGATTCAAGTAGCCAATAATACCAGGCTTAATTTTATCGATATAACCAAAATTTGTTAAGGCAATTGAGCCATATAAATTGCATATTCCATATGCTAATACTTCATCAACTCCATATAACCCATAGTCTTTGGCAATGATTTCTTCCAATTCCTTATTATCAAGTTGCTTTTTTTCAACAGCAACATCAAGTGCTATCCCTGTGTAAATTGCGTGCTGTACTTCACGTTTATTGAGTACGCTATCCACATAGTAAATAATTTTATCACTTGTTAATTGTTCATGATATTGTTTTTGTAGAAAATAAACACATTCAATAATATCTTGTTTGGTGACACCTCTACTTTTTAATAACGCTAATACTTTTTCCATTAGATACTCCCATTTGCAATAGCAATTGCCAACTGTGAACCTACAATTGCATTGTTCTTAATTAATTCTATATTTGCTTTTAAGCTTTCGCCATCTGTTTTATCTTTAATCCATGATAGTAAAAATGGTGTAACTGCTTTTCCTTTAATGCCGAGTTTTTCAGATTCGATGATAGCATGCTCAATGATTTCATCCATTTTATCCTTTGCAATTTCATGTTCTGTGGGAATAGGATTTGAAACAACAATGCCTCCCACTTGATTGAGAGCTCGTTTGTTTAAAACTATTCTAGCAAGATCAGAAATGTTATCTACTTGTGCATCTATTTTATAACCACTTGATCTCGAATAAAAAGCAGCTAACTTATCACTTTGATAACCCACAACTGAAACACCATATGTTTCTAGTACTTCTAAAGTCAATGGAATATCCAATATTGATTTTACACCAGCACACACAACAGTCACATCGAACTCTTTTAGAGCTATCAAATCAGCTGAAACATCAAATGTTTCTTGCGCATTTTTATGAACACCACCAATTCCACCTGTCACAAAAACTTCGATGTTCGCTTTTTGAGCAATAAACATGGTCGTTGCAACGGTCGTTGCTCCCCATTGTTTGTTTGCAAGCACAATTGGTAAATCTCTTTGACTAACCTTAACAACATCCTCTTTTGTACCGAGCTGATAGATTTCATCACGACTTAACCCAACCACAATTTCTCCCTCGACAATGCCAATCGTAGCTGGGATTGCACCTTGTTTTCGAATAATATCTTCAAGCATTAGTGCAGTATTTATATTATCTGGATATGGCATACCATGAGAAATAATCGTTGATTCTAATGCGACTACCGCTTTTTTTGAAATTAAAGCTGATTTAACTTCTTCATTAATTCTCATAAAATAACTCCTCGATTTCAATAGTTGAAGTGGCGATAATTCGTGTTAACTCTTCGATTGAAATATCTTGATTTACTGTATCAACACTCAGACAGGTTTTAATTGCCGCAGCAACACTTAATTGAAGTGTTTTAATTTTATCATACTGATGTCTAAATGCAATATAAGCACTTAAAAACGCATCCCCTGCACCTACAGCATTCACAATATCAAATTGTTGCGTTTTGTACCTTAGTATCGATTGATGAGTCACTAAAACGCCGCCTTGATCGCCTAAAGTAATGATTAGCTCTTGAACACCTTGATTTAAAAAGTACTGACATGCTTGGATTAATGATTGATCATCATTGATTTTTATACCACTCAAGATTTCTGCTTGAAGTCTATTTGGTTTGAACACTTGAATCTTATTGAGATGTTTATTGATTTTTTGCCCTTTTGCAATAGAAATAGGGTCACATACTAATGTACCTTTGGTTTGCTCAATGATTGTTAAAATTAACGGTTGCTCTAAGTTTGTGTCAAAAATAACAACATCATTCTCTGTTGAATGTTCAAGAAAGTCAATGATGTGCTTTGATTTTAGCTCACTTAGCAAAGATGTATCCACCATCGCCATAAGTAAGTCTTGCTTTTTATCAAGAAGTGCAAGATACATGGATGAAGGTTTTTTTGAGAAAAGACACTTTGAAATATCCACTTCTAACTTACTTAAATAAAGGCTCATGTCTTTTCCAAATCCATCCGTTGAAAATACAGTTAAAAAACAAACGTCCTGTTTATATAATGCTAAATTGGAAGCAATATTTCTTGCTACACCACCAAAACTGGTTTTAATGGTAGCTGGATTTGAGTCATTAGGATGAATATCTTTTAGTGGAGTTGCAACACAATCAATATTTGCTCCACCTATAATATAATATATTGGTTGTTTTTTCATATGTTTATTATATCAGCATAAATCCGCTTTGTGCTAAAATGATATGCAGGAGGATTTATATGAACGAGTATGTAAAAAAATATCATGAAATTCAAGAAAGAACTGCAGCATATGAAATTGCACTGAACACGTTGTATTGGGATCAACTCACAATTGCACCGAAAAAGGGACAACCTTATCGTAATAAAATGATGGGTATTTTATCAGGTGAATTATTTGAAATCACTACTAGTCCAGACACAATACAAATCGTTGAAAAAGTGGCAAACGATGACACAGTAGATGAAATCACGAAAATTGAAGCCAAGCAACTACTCAAAGAATTAAATAACATTCGTTTTATCCCTAAAGCTGAATATGTTGAGTATATACAACTACTTGGCGACAGCGAAATGACATGGGAAGAAGCAAAGAAAACAAATGACTGGGAATTATTTAAACCATTCTTAAAAAAGATAATTGATACTAAAATGCGAATCGTCTCTTATCGTCCAAGCGACTTACCTGTTTATGAGCAATTGCTTGATGATTTTGAACCAGGTCTAAACATTCAAGCATATGATGAATTTTTCAACCAAGTCAGAGAAAAACTTGTCCCACTGATTAAGAAAATCAACGATAAGCAAATCAAAACCCCTGAACTATTATCACTTAAAGTTAGTGAAGAAAAACAAAGAAAAGTAGTTGAACTGCTTAAGGAAGCACTAAACTATTCAAATGAAACTGGGTATGTTGCAACTAGTGTTCACCCATTTAGTAGTGGATTCTCGGCATTTGATAATCGAGTGACAGTTGCTTATCACGAGGATATGTTCACATCTTCAATTTTTTCTTTTATCCACGAAGTCGGACACGCTACTTACAATGGTCAGGTAGACCCAGCCTTTGAAGGTCGTTATATTCGATCATCAATGAGCTACGGCATGCATGAATCGCAATCAAGAATGTACGAAAACATGCTTGGACGTTCGAAATCTTTTTGGGAACCACTTTATCCAAAAATGGTTGAGATTGTTGACGAGCTAAAACCATTTTCATTGGAAGACTTCATTTTCGCAATCAACTATGTCTCAAACAGTCTGATTCGAACAGAAGCAGATGAAGTGACTTATCCTTTGCATGTGTTGGTCCGTTACGAAATTGAAAAAGCTCTTTTTAATAACGAGCTAGATGTAGCAGATTTACCAGAAATTTGGAATAAAAAAATGCAGGAGTATTTACAAGTTACACCTGATTCTTATCGTACTGGTATTCTTCAAGATGTGCATTGGTCAGGTGGTTCATTTGGTTACTTCCCAACTTATGCACTTGGTAGTGCTTATAGTGCCCAATGGTATCATCAGATGTCAAAATCAGTGAATATCGATCAAGCATTAAAAAACGGTAAATTTCAATTAATCAACGATTATCTTAAAACACAAATACACAAATATGGCGGTCTTTACACGGCTCCAGAATTATTCGAGAAAGTATGCGAAAAGCCTTTTGATCCAACTTACTATATCGATTATTTAGTCAAGAAGTACACACAACTATTTGATCTCTAATAAGCATTATCATTGAATGATATCTCTTATTTTGTTATGGTGTAATTGCAATAAGGAGGTAACTAGATGATATACACATTACCAAAATTAAAGTATGGATTTGATGCTTTGGAACCAGTAATTGATACTAAAACGATGGAAATTCATTATTCCAAGCATCATCAAGCTTATATTAACAATTTAAATGCAGCTTTAGAAAAAGACACAGAAGTTGCAAAGAAAGATTTAACAGATTTAATCAAAGATTTATCTTTAGTTCCCGAGACAATTCGGACAGCAGTTCGTAATAACGGTGGTGGCCATTTAAATCACACGTTATTTTGGGAAGTTATGGCACCAAATGGTGCAAAAACTCCAAGTGGAGATTTACTCGTTGCAATCGAGAAGAAATTTGGACGCTTTGAAGATTTTAAAGAAGCATTCTCAACTGCTGCCAAAACAAGATTTGGATCAGGATGGGCTTGGTTAGCTGTAGATGCTAACAAAGAACTCGTTGTTTTATCAACTGCAAATCAAGATAATCCACTAAGTGAGGGATTAACCCCAATACTTGGCTTAGATGTTTGGGAGCATGCATATTACCTAAACTATCAAAATCGTCGCCCTGACTATGTTGAAAAATGGTGGGATGTCGTGAATTGGGATGTTGTTGCACAATTATTCACTGAAGTTTAAAAAGTAAAAAGCTCTAGGGTTTAAATCCTAGAGCTTTTTTTAATGTTTAATCTTCCTCTTCTTCGTCACGTTTAGCTGAAGCAATCACTTTATCAGCGATAGGTGGAGGAGCAATCTCATATCGATCAAATGTTTGATCAAAGCTTCCCTTACCTTGAGTGAAACTTCTAAGTTCAGTAGGATAGCGCATCATCTCTGACATCGGAACTTCTGCACTAACTTCTTGTTCCTTTTCACTGACCAACTCCATACCAAGAATAATTCCACGTCGCTTATTTAAGTCCCCAATAACCGTTCCTGTAAATTCTTCAGGCACAGTTACCTTAACTTTAACAATTGGTTCAAGAAGAACAGGTCTAGCCTTTGGCATACCAGCTTTATAGGCTAAACGGGCTGCACTTTTAAATGCAATTTCCTTTGAGTCAACATCATGATATTTACCATCTACCAATGTTGCTTTTACTCCAACCACTTTAAATCCAGCAAGGACACCTTTAACCATGCTCTCACGCAATCCTGCTTCAACAGCTGGGAAATACTGTTTAGGAACTGCGCCACCGAATACTTTGTCTTCAAATATCATATCTTCTGAATCACATGGCTCAAACGTTACAAATACATGTCCAAATTGTCCAGCACCACCTGATTGTTTTTTGTGCTTACCTTCAGCGGTTACCGTTCCAGTAATCGTTTCACGATATGGAACTTTTGGATCAGTGAGTTCTAATTCAACTTTGTATTTAGATTTTAATTTACTAATTGCGACATCAATATGTTGATCACCGATACCATATAATACCAGTTCATTTGTTTCAAAATTCTTCTCTACCTTTAGAGATGCATCTTCTTCAACAATTTTAGATATTGCTGTGCTCATTTTATCTTCATCGTTTTTGCTTTTTGGCCATAAAGCAACACCCAACATTGGTTTTGGAAACTTGATAGGTTCATATGTCACAGGTTTTGCTTTGGTAGCCAGTGTGTCATTTGTATCTGTATGTTGTAGTTTGACTAAGGCACCAATATCTCCGGTGAAAAGCTTTCCTATTCCAATTTGGTGTTTTCCTTGAATTGAGAACAGTTGGCTAATTTTCTCAGGTTTGTCTTTTTGAACATTAATGATTGCTGAGTCATTACTTAAAACACCAGTTAGTACTTTAATAAATGAAATACGTCCAACAAATGGGTCAATAATTGTTTTAAAAACTTGAGCAGAAAACACTTCATCTTCACTGGTTTTTAATTCAATTTCTTCTCCTTTTTCGTTCTTTGCTTTGATAACACCTTTTTCAGCATATGATGGAAAGTACTCAATGATTAAATCCATCAAACGCTCGATACCTGTTTGATTCATTGCAGAACCACAATATACAGGGCAAATTTCTCCATTACGAACGCCAATGCGAACTCCTTTTAAAATCTCTGTTTCTGTAAATGGCTCACCTTCAAAATATTTCTCCATCAATGCATCGTCACTCATTGCAACTGCTTCTGCAATTTGTTCCCAATAAGTTGCAACAACATCTACAAGTGCTTCAGGTACAGGTTGTGCATTGGCACGATCATGATGATACCATGCTTTGTTTCTTAGAATATTGACACTACCTACTACTTCATTGTTTTCAATGATTGGAACTTCAAAAGGAATGACTGATTTGCCGAGTGTTTCTCGTAATTGTTCATATGTTATATCAAATGATGCATTCTCTTCATCAATTTTGTTAATAAAAAATATGGTTGGTATTCCTTTTTCTTTCACACGTTTCCATGCTCGTTCTGTTCCGGATTGAACACCATCTTTACCACTTACAACAATTAATGCATTATCAGCTACAGCTAATCCTGCTTCTGCCTCTCCTACATAGTCAAGGTATCCAGGTGTATCAATAAAATTTATTTTGCAATCTTTCCATTCTACTGGTGCAAGCGTTGTGAAAACTGATAAACCACGCTTGACTTCCTCTGCATCATAGTCTAATGCACTATTACCATCCGATGCTTTCCCCATACGATCTATCGCTTTTGTATACAGTAGCATCGACTCGACAACAGCTGTTTTTCCACTACCGCTATGTCCGAGCATACAAATATTTCGCACTTGTTGTGCTAAATAATCTTTCATTCTTCTTTCTTTCCCTTTCTATTTTAACAATGGCTTCAAATCCGCAAAACTATGCTCACGAACATAATGGATCGCCTTGTTTCCTTCTGTATCAACTATTTCTTTATCAGCACCTGCATCTAACAAGTATTTAACAAGGTCTAAATACCCTGAGTAACTTGCACGCATAAGCGCTGTACAACCATTTTTATCTTGAGCATTAATGTCAGCATCTGTATGTAACAACTCTTTGATTACATCAACTTTAAAAGCTAAACATGCTTCCATTAGGGATGATCGTCCCATTTCATCTTGGCCATTCACATCGGCACCAACTTTGATTAAGTATTTAACCACTTCGTGTTCACCTAAAAAGCTAGCACGCATCAGAGCTGTACGACCTTTGTTATCAGCAGCACTTACATCCGCATCAGCATCCACTAGTAATTTAACAATGTTGAGATGTCCCTTTTTCGCTGCTCCCATAATAGCAGTCTTTCTATTGACGTCACGCAAGTTAACATCTGCTCCATGGTTGATAAGAAATCTTACCACTTCTTCATGTCCACGTTTGGATGAGCGCATCAAAGCACTGCGACCATCACCATTTTGAACATTAACATCTGCTCCTTTAGCAACCATTGCACTCACTGTCGCTAAGTCTCCTAAAGCAGCAGCGTCGAAAAATGTTTTATTTGTTTGATCCATGTGTTACCTCCTTAAGATTCAAACTGTTTTAAGTATAAAAAAAGACAGGCATTTTAAACCCATCTTAAAACTTCATTGAATTGTTTTACGTAAACAAAAGTGCCTGTGGTCATTCTACAAACACTTTTGTTTTTCAAGAGCAAATGCATATGACCTCACCTCACTTTCTTATAATAAT
>CAYGIY010000046.1:0-9680 GCA_964350055.1 uncultured Erysipelothrix sp. | reverse complement strand
GACAAAAAAGGATCCTATCATATCGGCTTGGAATTTAGTTAAATTGAGTGAACTTCCAATAATCTGCTTTGGTAGAACTCGAATAGATTCCGAATTATTACTATAAGTATTGATTACATTCAAAATATACTCAGAATTTGAAAAAGAAGAATTAGTCAATGCAAACACATCCATAAAAGCCGTTGAACCGGATACCAATATTCTAGAAGAGGGAGAATTTGCTGTGTTATTAAAACGTCTGGTTGCTAAAACTAAAGCAGGAATTGGGCCTCTTTGAGTAGCCATAGAAGCTGTAAAATCTTGCGGAGCATCTTCTGGTCGAACACCACTACTTTGTCCAAATTGTGTTAAAATACTAGTCGAGTAATTATTTCGGTGCTCAAAAAGCACGTTAATTGGCCTACTTAGTGGCATCAACATAGGAATTGTATTGGTCATCAACATATCTTCAAATTGATAATTCACATAATCAACAATCCCATAAAAAGGTTGATAATTGTATACTCTATTTTCGTTTGTTTCAAATACACTTCCACTTGTGACTTCTATTCCCCATTCTCGCAAAAAAACTGAAATATTAGGTAATGCCTGTTGTCCAGGATCAGCGGTGTAAAAAAGTAGTCTATTGTAATCTCCATTATTTTCTAAGAATAGATCAATCTTTACAAGTTCTTCTAGAGTTAAATCATTTTTAGGTGCAAACAATGCAATCGCATTGATTTCGCTAGAAATATCTTCTGTAACCAGATTAATGGTAGTCACTTCATAATTATTTCTTTCCAATAAAGCAATAAATTCGGGCATATCATATTCTGCGTGGCCTTTAATGATACCGATTTTAGGCTTAATTTCACTAACAACAGCTTGCAATCCAGTTAACAATACTTCTTCTGCTTTACTTGATGAAATAACTAGTTGTCCTCTTTGATCATAAGTGTAATTAAAAAGATCTTTTGTAGGTATATGGTGAACATCCATTTCTGATTCAATTAAAATATCACCAAGTTTAATTTGTAAATTGGGATATTTAGTTGCAATACTCGGATCTGAAACGAAGTCAATATACACTAGATTAATTGTACGCCCGTATAAAGAAAACTGTCTGAAAACTTGGTTAGCATGGGCATTGTAAATTGAGTTTGATACAAATGTTTCTTCTTTTGCAAGCACTAGTATGTTCACTGGTTGTTCAAAATCACGTAGAACTGATTTTGTATTGTTGTCAATTTCAAAAACATTATTTCTCGTTAAATCAAATCTTACATCAATATAATTCGCAGTAACTGAAAGAAAAATGTTGATAAATATCACAAGCACTGTTGCGATAATCATTGATACAGCAATTAAATTTTTATTTGTCTTTCTCATTTTTCCTTACCTGTACCTTCTCATTTCAAAGACTGACACCGCAAAATAAATGAATAATAAAGTAAAACTAACAAAGTAAATAACATTGGATAAATCCAAAATTCCTAATGTGAAGTCATTGTATCGTTGCTCTGGTGAAAAAGACACAACAAAATCTGCAATCGCTTTATTTGGAATGAATCGTGCGAGTGTGTTTAATAACATCAAGAAAAAACTTACCGTAAATCCCAACACTGCTGATACGATTTGATTTTCTGTCATTGCCGATATGAACAACGTTATTCCAATTAACATAGCCCCAAGCAAAACTGTCCCAAAGATGTGTCCAATAATCAATGACCAATCAGGTGATGAAAAATATTGTAACACAACGCCCATAATTATCGTTATTGACAAGGCGATACTGTAAACAAATAGTGCTGCTAGAAATTTACCTATTACGACTTCCCAAGATGAAATTGGTGAAATCAATAAAATTTGATCAGTTTTCAATTTTTTATCTTCACTCATTAATTTCATTGTTAATATTGGAATTAAAAAAAGTGTGATAATGAACATCATACTAAACAATGACCGCATATCGGTAGTATTACCAATTAAATTGCTATTAAAAAAGAAGAACCCTGCAATCACCCAATACACACCAACAAATACATACCCCAATGGTGAATAAAAATACGCTTGAATTTCACGTTTTAATATTGCTATCATGCATCATCCTCCTTTTTTTGATCTTCTTTTACAAGGTTTAAAAACACATCTTCTAATGTACCACTTTTATTAATCATGGCATGAATTGGTAATTGATTTTGAGAACACTTGTAAAACAGTTGTTCTTTTGTATCATCTTTACCATCAAAAACCAACTCGAATGCAAATACTGATGGTTTGATTTCATCAACGAGATGCACTTCAAAAATATTCGTGATTGAGCCAAGAATGTTCTTAATTATGCTTAGTTCACCCTTTATATGGAGCATCATTGATTTTCTTTGTAAGAATTCATCTTTTAGTTTATCCGGGGTATCATCAGCAACTATTTTTCCGTTCTTTAAAATAATGATACGCTCGCATACGGTTTGAACTTCACTCAATATATGAGATGACAAAATGACCGTATGTTCCTTTCCCATTTCAGAAATCAAATTTCGAATTTCAATAATTTGATTTGGATCTAAACCTACTGTTGGTTCATCAAAAATCAATAAATCTGGGTCGCCTAACAAGGATGCTGCAATACCAACACGTTGTTTATACCCTTTTGATAAATTCTTTATTAAGCGCTTTCGCATATCAGCAATGCCTGCTTTTTGACAAACATATTCAATATGTTCTTGTTTTTCTTGCGAAACTCTTTTTAAATCATAAACAAAAGATACATACTCATCAACGGTCATATCAACATATAGTGGTGGTACTTCAGGTAAGTAACCAATTTTTTTCTTAATCTGATTGGCATTGCTATCATAAGAAAGACCATCAATCGTTACATCCCCTGAGCTAGCTGCTAAACAACCAGTTAGTATGTTCATTGTCGTTGATTTACCTGCACCATTTAATCCGAGCAATCCAACTATTTCGCCTCTTTTTACAGAAAAACTCACATGATCTAATACAAGACGATTGCCATACATTTTAACTAAATTCGATACCTCAATCATTTTTTGCACCTTCAATCATTCTACAGTATTCAATACGATTCATTAATCTTCTCCAAAATCTCAATCACTTTTAATATTTCCAATTCTCGTTTACAACCAATATAATCCTTATCCATTATATCACTTACAAAATCGCTAAGCTCATAAAAAAACATTCCGGTTGGTGGTATATTAATCCCTGTTGGAATCTTTATTTTCTCAGTCGTATCGTATAAGTAAGGCTCATGATCAAATTGGTATGCAATTAGTCCTTCAGATGTATTCGTCAATACCGCATTTTCGAAATACACCCGCCAAGTGGCTGTAAATGGATAGTCCGCATTATACCAAGCAGCTTCTGCACTGATGTTCACATCATCAAAAGTATAAGTGAAGCGATAATGTTCTTTGTATGATGCATCTTGTCTACCTGCCGAAGTAAAAGACACTTCCTTTGGCACACCAAAAAGACTCACAATTAAATCTAAATCATGGATATGCAAATCAAACGGAAGTAAACCGCTTTTCTCTTTATCAAATAACCACCCATTCTTAATCCACCTTGGCATGGCAGATAATCTTAGAAACTGAGCATCTAAAACATTCCCGTATTTCTTTGTTTCAATTATTTCTTTTAAGATAATCGTTTCTCGAGCATATTGGAGCACTTGACCAACAAATAGTTTAATTCCTTGATTTTTTGCAAGCTCTAACATCTCAACCGCATCATCTTTTGATAATGCTAATGGTTTTTCGCAAATGACATGAACTTTATTCTGTAATGCTTCAATGACATTGGCTTTGTGTAAAAATGTAGGTGTGCAAACATCTACGATATCTAGTGCTTCTTGTTGAATCATTTCTGTAACATTTTTATAGTTATTCACATTTAATTCTTCTGCTTTTTCATCGGTTAAGTAAGGATCACAAATAGCAACAACTTCAACATCTTCGATATGTTTATAATTATTGAAGTGTACAGTACCCATTCCACCTAATCCAACGATACCTACCTTTAACATAAAAATTCCTACAAATATTGTCTTAAGTACCGAATACTCTGTTCAATACCTAATAACACATCTTTTTCACTACTTTCAAAAGCTCTGTCTTCAACTTCAATACATGCAGGTCCACTGTAACGTATATCATTTAATGCTGATATAAAAGCACCGAAATCAACACCACCCATACCCGGAAGTTTAGGTGAATGCCACAATGATGGGTATGAGAACACACCAAACTCATCAAGTTTGTCTTGATAAATCTTTATATCCTTAAAATGGACATGGAAAATTTTATTTTTGAACTCATATAATGGTTTTACATAATCACTTTGAATTAAGTATGGATGTGAAGGATCATAGTTCAAACCTAAATAATCACTTGGTATTAACTCAAACATCTTTCTCCAAATAAAAGGTGTACTAGCCAAGTTGTTGCCACCTGGCCACTCATCCTTGGTATATAACATTGGGCAGTTTTCAATTGCGATCTTTACGTTATGTTCTTCTGCTAATTTAACTAAAGGTGACCAAATTTCTTTGAATAACGATAAATTTTCTTCAACTGTTTTAGTTTTATCTTTACCAATAAACGTTGTAACCATATTAACGCCCATTTTACTTGATGCAACAATGAGATCTTTTAGATGAGTTATCGCCACTTCACGAGCTTCAAGATTATTATCCATTGCATTAGGATAATAACCAAGTGAACTAATATTTACCCCTTTGGCTTTTGCATAATTCACATAATACAACATATTATCATCATTTAATGTCGAAATATCAATATGTGTCACTCCAGCGTAACGTCGTTCTGCTTTACCAACTGGCCAACAACATACTTCAACCCATTCAAGATTGGCTGCTGCTGCATAATCAATTAATTCCTCAAACGAATAATCTGGTAAAATCGCTGATACTAATCCTAATTCAAGCATGTTTTCCTCCTACAATTTTTCTATTGTGTTTTTTAAAAAATCAACTGCAATTATAATATCTGCTTTTGCATTTTCATTTACTTCCCGCTCAATGGTCAAATAGCCATCATAACCAATGTCTTTTAGGGCTAATAAATATTCAATCCATCTTACAGATCCTTGACCTAAAGGTGTTTCAACAAAATAATCAGTAATGCTGCTCAATGCCTCAATACCACCTGTTGCAAAGATTTCATAAGCTGCTTCTGTGCCGAGGTATTTCTTAAAAACACCATCTTTGGCATGGGTATGCACAATATAATCTCTTCCAGTATACACTCCTTGAACTTCGTCATCTTGTGTAACCATGACAAGATTACCAGGGTCATAATTTATCCCAAACCCATCTGTTTGGCAGTCTTTTATAAACTCCACTAATGTTGCGATTGTTTCAGGTCCTGTTTCGACCGCAATCATCACATTATGTTTTGCTGCATAATCAGAAACCTCTTTACAAGCATCTTTCATGTTATGATAACGAGCACTATGTTTATCTTGTGGAATTCTTCCAATATGTGTGGTGACTATTTTACAATCGAGTTGAACAGCGATATCAATAACACCTTTTAAATATTTTACTTTTTTTGGATTATCTTCTTTAATCTCGAAACCATGGCCACCAAGTTCTCCACACAATGCAACAATCTCTTGGTTAGTTTCTAAGGCAGTTTTCTTTACATCACTTGTAAATTCATCCGTGATTCTATCTGGATGTAACAGGTCCCAAGCATACAACTGAACACCTTCTGCACCTACATCACGAGAAGTCTTTATCCCATTTAATACACCAACTTTAAACCAGTCAGCTAATGTACCAATTTTAAACATGATCAGTAACCTTAATCCAACGACCTTCTTTTGCACTTTGGATAATTTTCTTACTTAACAACATCTCTCTTGCTCCTGATTCAAATGTTGCAAATTCAACATTATCCATTGAATTAGCTTCCACCGCTTGATAAAACTTTCTAAAGTTGTTTTTAAAAGTGTCAGGAAAACCTTCTACATGACCACCAGGGTATGAGATATTTTGTTGTGTATTGCTTGGTAAAATCGAAGGATCTTTGACAAGTTTTCCGTTATCACGATCTCTTCTACCAATCCACAGTTCATTTGAATCTTCACTATCCCAAGCAAGTGAACACTTAGAGCCCGCTATGTTCAGCAACATTTGATTTTTTCTCCCTGCAAATACTTGAGAAATATTACAAGAAGCGCGAGTACCGTTATTCATTCTAAACATCACAGTAATATAGTCTTCCGTATCGATGTTCACTTCATCATAATCCTCTGGTCTAAGTGCCATACCTGAATATGTTGCGATATTCTTTTTTGGTTTCTTTCGCGTTTTGTGGAAAGTTGCAGCCTCTGCAAATACCTCAGTCACCTTTAAATCTGTAACAAATTCTACAAGATCAATCCAATGTGAACCAATATCTGCAAAAGCTCTAGACTCTCCAGATAGTTCTGGTTCTAATCGCCAATTATAATCAGTATCATAGAACAACCAATCCTGCAAATATCCACCATGAATTGTATATATATCTCCTAGTTCATTATTCTTTATCATTTCTTTCATCTGATAAGCCATTGGATAAAATCTACAATTGAAGTTCATCGCATGAATAACATTCTTTTCTTTTGCTTTTTTTAATAACTCCTCTGCTTCTTCAAGCGTTGTCGTCATAGGTTTTTCACAAACCACATGAACTCCGTGTTCCATTGCGAACATTGCCATTTCATAATGCGTATTATTTGGAGTGCATATATGAACTGCATCTAGATTTTCATGATTTATCATTTCGCGATAATCTTCATAACCTTTGGGGACAAACATTTTTTCTGCTTGTTCTTTAGCGTTATCTAAAGTTGCAAGCGCAACAACGTCAACATTACCCAGTCTTCTAAGTTGCTCAATATGTACCGCACCAATAAAACCGATTCCTATTACTCCTACTTTAAACTTCTTCATATAATTCTCCTTTTTGTTGGATTTTTAAATAAACCTTATTGTTAAACACTGCAGATAGTCAAAGCTTCAACATCATTGTACTCTCTAATCAATTATAGTTTCTCAAAGAAATAGATTGCTCTTTAAACTCTGATTTTGAATTTTAACATTCACTATCTAAATGTTACAAAAAACACTTGATTATTAATCGAGTGTTTTTTCTTTTATAGACTTAATGACCATTGCAACCAAATGTAACAGTTGGTAATTACATCTAATTTTGATCAGATTCAAGAATAAACAACTCTATTAACATTTATTTAATGAATCATTTAAAGAAATCAATTGGTTTTTTAGCAGTTTCGTTAAATGGAAACTCGATTTTAACACCACGTTTTGCTGATGCATAGGCTGCATTGATCATTTCAAGTACTGCTCTTCCATCTTCTCCAGTTACCAATGGCTCTTTATCATTTCGAACACAATCCACAAAATGCATTAATTCTTGTGGATACCCTTGATTAAAAGCTTCCTCATAAACTGTAAAAGTCCATCCTTCAGTGGATCCTGCTTTTTCCATTGCATAGTCATAACCATCTTTTGAATATGTTAAAGCTGAATTCCCTCTAAACAAATCAGCATATGACACACCTTTAGAACCATATACTTCGATTCGATCATCCATTCCCCCATGTTTTGCCCAACTATCTTCAGCGATAGCAGTTACACCATTCTCAAATTCTACAATAGTAATGGTATTATCCTCACAGTCTGAAATATCGCCATGCATAACGGTTTTCATATCTGCATAGACACTTTTTACTGGCGAATTCTTTGTCATCCATCTAAACCACGCCAATGCATGACACCCCATATCCATCATAACACCACCACCTGAAGTTTCTGATTCATAGAACCATTTACTATGTGGACCACTATGTTTTTCTGCTTGTTTCAACATGTAAACATCACCAACTGCTCCAGCTTCAACAAGAGCACGAACTCTCTCATATTTTGGTGCAAAACATAGCTCTTCAGCATACATTAGCTTCAGATTCTTTTTCTTTGCTAAATTGATCATTTCGTCAGCTTCTTCTAAATTCATCGCCAGTGGTTTTTCAATAATGACATGTTTATTATGATTTAAAGCTAACATTGTTGCTTCATAATGTTGATAATTTGGCAAACAAACGTCAATGATATCAACCTCTTCATTATTCAGTAATTCTTCAATATTATCATAATACTTTGGAACACCATGTTGCTTAGCAAATTCCTTTGCTCTTTCAAGTCTTCTACCAAAAACAGCAACAACTTCAGCGTCAAAAACAAATCTCTTGTAACTCTCTACATGAATTTCCGCAATAAACCCTGTTCCTAAAACTGCTACCTTTGTTTTACTCATACTAAATTAGTCCCTTTCCTAGCATTGCAGCACCTACTATTCCTGCATCATTTCCCAATTTTGCTATTACAACTTCCGGTAAACCAATATACTCAACCCCATACACCAAGTCATTTAGTCTTTCGATTAATGGTATCAATAATTTTTCTTTTTGATTGCTAACACCACCACCTAAAATTATGGTTCGAGGTCGTAATCCATTCACCAAACTTGCAATACCTTCTGCTAAATAGTTGATATATTGAGCTACCACTTTTTTTGCTGTTACATCGTTTTTTTCTGCAGCATCAAAGCAAGTTCTACCTTCAATTTTATCAAAATCTCCATCAACCATTTTATTCATCAATGAATCGGGGTGAATTTCGATAGCTTTTTTACTATCCCTAATTAAAGCAGTAACAGAAGCATATGCTTCAAGACAGCCTTTTCTACCACATGTGCATTGTTCGCCATCCATAACAAGAACAGTATGTCCAAATTCACAACCGAAGCCATTACCACCTAAATAAATTTTACCATCAATTATTAATCCACCACCTACACCTGTGCCTAAGGTTAGCATTAACGCATTATCAACACCTTGTGCTGAACCTGCAAGCACTTCACCATATGCAGCACAATCTGCATCATTTGCAATATAAACATCAATATCAAATGTTTTTTTAAACTCTTGGATAATATCGACATTTCGCCAATTCAAGTTATTCGCATATACCATTTTCTTTGTAGTCGGGTTTACTGTACTTGGCACACCTATCCCAACATAATCAATATCATCAAGCTTTAGATTTGCATCACGTACAAATTTCTTCGCTGTTAATGCTATGTCTGAGACAATCACTTCAAAACTCCGCATTGGTAAAGTAGGTATGCTTGTATGTGAGATAATCTTATAATTCTCATCAACGATACCAAATTTAACACTCGTTCCGCCTAAATCGATTCCAATGTTATATTTCATCATTATGCTCCTACATCTAATAGTATTTTATCTATAAAATCTTTTGCTCTAGGAATATCACCCTCATCTAAATGTTCTATAATTAGAGGCATATTGGGATGATTTTTTGATAATAACTCAATGTATAATGGATAGTTTAATATCCCTAACCCAGCCGCAGGTAATTCAACACCACCAGAACCTCTAAACGTTTTATCTTCTTTGGCGTCAATATTCGCATGCTTTTCTTTCGTATCCGATGTAGGCATACAGTCTTTTGCATGTGCTATTTTCATAAACGGCGATAGTCTTCTAAAGATTTCTATTAGTTCAATATCGATATCATTGATATTTCCATCGTTAAAGTAATTAGTTGGGTCGCATATCAATGC
>CAYGIY010000045.1:516-9930 GCA_964350055.1 uncultured Erysipelothrix sp. | reverse complement strand
CTTATAATATTCTTAATTTCAAAATAAATGAGTTTGAAAATCATCATTATACCCCCAAGTATTCGGTGGCAAACTTCTTAAAGCCAGGAATAACCAAGAAACGATACATAAGTAAACCAAACCCTACCATATACATTCCATCAAGTAAAAATTGTGTAAGATCAACGGTCGTATTGATGCTTGTTGACAATAATCTTATTGTCACTTCACTTGGCATATACTTCACTATACTGGCATATGCAGGATCAATCACATTCATCAATACTAATAGACTTGGAAGCATGATTAATATAATAACAAACATATAATTGACCAGTAATGCTGTAAAATCCTTAGAAACATAACTAAGTATTAAACCAACCCCAACATAAAATGCTGTTACAATAACTGTTGATATAAGTAGCCACCCATAATTAAAAACCATGTCATTAACAAAATATAACCCCACGCTAATCAATAAGAAAATAATAATGATGTTGATTAAGTGAGTAAAAATCTTAGATAAAATATAGTCTATTTGAGTGATCGGTGAAATGAGCATTGAAGAAATAGTGTGTTCTTTCTTCTCATAAAACATTTCAGCACCAACCAACAATGCAGTCATGGCAGATGCTTCCATAAAGAAAACAAATGGAAGAAAATCAATCATCTGTTCTGCATCTAAAAATACCCCTAGACCAATCCAGATAAATGCCACAACCAAGCTTGCTGTAAATAAATTGTATTTGGCTAGTCGTGAAAACTCCCCAAATACCATCGCTTTAAGTTTCATGAGTTAATCGCTCTCCTGTAACATGGATGAATATCTCTTCTAATGTTGTCTCACCACTATGTATGGTTTCAATATCTTTTGCTTGTATTAAATCAATAAAAGACTGTTGCTTGATTTCATCCATCGTGAATTGTTTTTTGACTAACTGGCTATCTTCTTGATATTCAACCGTCACTGTTTTCTTACCATATTTGAGCTTAAGATTACGAGGACTATCCATCTCGTTAATCTGGCCATCAGTGATAAAAGCAACCCGATCACATAACTCATCGACATCAGCCATGATGTGACTGGTTAAAAAGACAGTTCCTCCTTTTGCTCTAAACTCTTTGATAAGCTCTTTAATGATTTTAGCATTGGTTGGATCTAACCCATTGGTTGGTTCATCTAAAAAGAGCATCTTTGGATCATTTAATAATGCACGCACCATATTCAAACGAATCTTCATCCCTTTTGAGTACTCACCCACAAGTTTGTCCTTGTCTTCATATAACCCTACACGTTTTAGCAATGGTTCAACATCCACATTTTTACGATATAACTTTTGAAAAAACGAAAGATTTTCCATAGCTGTCAACTTTGAAAAAGAAATAGGCATTTCAAAACACACGCCAATCTCTTCATAAAATTGATCAGAATAATCCTTTAATGATTTGCCATCATAAAATATTTCTCCATCGTAGTGTTCTAGCAACTTCACAAGAATTTTCTGAGTTGTTGATTTTCCAGCACCACTTGGTCCGAGAAAACCAAATATCTCCCCTTGGGCAATGCGAAAGGAAAACCCTTTTAATGTATCCTCTTTGTTTTTAGGATATCTAAACTTTAAATCTTTAACTTCAAACATGTTGTGCTCCTTCTTTGATAATGTTCAACACTTGTCGAAATTGATACTTAACCTTTTCAAAATCACGTTCACGATAAGCAGTCATCAAAACATCACGATTAACTGACATCAACATCTGAACCATTAAATCCACATCAATATCTTGACGGATGTATCCTTTGTCGATGTCTTGTTTAACCAAAGCTTTAAACAATTCGATACCAGCCTTATTTTTATCCATAAGTCTTTGAATGAAATCACTGTTATCATATTCCATCAAAACTCCAATAGCATAAAGCTTGGGCTCTTTTTCTATCCATGTTAGGGTTTGTTCAAGCATAACCATCAGATTATCGAAAAAACTATTTCCTTGATGCTCAACGGTTGCGTTTTTTAACAAATCCATTTTTACTTTCGCAACCTCACTTAACAAAAACATATAACAGTCTTCTTTATCATCAAAATACTGATAAAAACTACCGCGCGAAATATTGGCATGTTTGATGATTTGATTAATAGAAGCACTCGAAAATGGATGCTGTGCAAATTCATCAATGCATGCTTGAATAATCTTCTGTTTTTTATCGTCTTCTAAGTTAAAGAATGTTTCCTTCGGCATATGACACCCCTGTCACATACAGTATACTCCTGTCATTAACTAAAATCAATACCTTTTTTTGCATTGTGAGAGTTGTGAGAATACCCTATAATATAAACAAAGGAGTTTGCTTATGAAAACATATTATGTGACTAGTCCTTTTGTTGATCCTTATATCAATTTAGGATATGAAGAATGGATGTTTAACCATTTAAAAGAAGATGAAGCACTTTTTTATTTGTGGCAAAACCAACATACTGTTGTCATCGGTAAAAATCAAAACGCATACAAAGAATGTAATGTGAGTATGCTTAAAGAAAACAAAGGAAAATTAGCACGGCGTACATCAGGTGGTGGTGCTGTGTATCATGATTTAGGAAATCTCAATTTTACATTTATCTTACCAAATGCACAGTTTGATATTCACAAACAACTGTCGGTCATCATCGATGCCCTTTCACAATTTGGGATTGAAGCAAGTTTTGTTGGACGTAACGATATTGAGGTTTCGGGATTTAAAGTGAGTGGTAATGCTTTTGCTAAAAAAGCTACTCATCAATTGCATCATGGTACTTTACTGTTTAATGTCAACATGCAAGATTTATCTAAGTACTTAAACGTTTCCTCCATTAAGATGGCCTCTAAAGGCATTGAATCCGTTCGTAAACGTGTGGCTAATTTAATAGACTTTAATCATGAATTAACACTGGATGCCCTAAAACACAAACTGTTGGCAAGCTTTGAAACGATTTATCAAACACAGTGCATTCCATTGGATATGGATATTAATCCTTGTCAAAAAACAATCTTAAAACATGAGAGTGATCAGTGGCAAATTAATCCAATCCCTAATTTTGAAGCTCAGTTGCATGAAAAATTCCCATGGGGAGAAGTGCAAGCTTTTTTTGATGTTCAGCATGGTATCATCAAAAACACTCAATTATTTTCTGATGCACTCGACCCTACCTTTTGTAACTTGCTGACCCATGCATTTAACGAAAAAAAATATGATAAAACTTCTTTGGTTGAAACTTTATCCATATTAACTGATGATCATCAGTTGATGGCCATCGATATCATTAACACATTATTTACGGAGGAATCATGAAAATTTGTATTATTGGTGGTGGTAGTGGTGGTTATAGCGCAGCACTCTTAGCTGCAAAAGGGCATCATGAGGTTATACTTATTGAAAAAGACAAAATTGGGGGAACATGTTTACATAAAGGATGCATACCTACCAAATCTTTTTTAGCTGATTCAGCATTCATCAGCCACTCGTATCAAGCAAAAGAGAGTGGTCTGTTTGAAAATATTTGTGACTACAATGGATCTGTTATTTTAGAAAACAAAGATAAAACAGTGAATCAATTACACGAAAATCTTGTGAAACTCATATCACAGCATAAAATTGAAGTGATTCATGATGAAGCATATTTTGTTGATGAATTCACTGTCCAAACAAAACATACACATCAAACAATTCAGGCAGATCGTTTTATCATTGCAACCGGTTCTTATCCTGCCATGCTTCCTTTTGCGACACCAAGTGACACGATTTGGACTAGTGATGATTGTTTTTTAATGATACCGTCAAAAAAAGAAAATATCATTATTATCGGTGGTGGTGTAATTGGGCTTGAGCTAGCGACGTTTTATCGACAATTGCAACACAGTGTAACAATCATTGAAGCAGAGAAACAATGTGCTTTAACATTTGATCAACAAGCGATTACACAATTAACCCAACTCATGAAAAAACAAGGCATCACGATCTTAACAAGTGCCATGGTCACAAACATCAAAGATAATGAATGTGTTGTTTCAATAAAGGAAACAAGTACTCGAATACCATTTGATCGTTGTATCATTGCGATTGGACGCAAAGCGAATGTTGAATCATTGAATTTAGAGCAAGCAAACATTACGCATCACAAGACAATTGATACAAATGATAACTTTCAAACAAATCATCCTCATATTTATGCCATTGGTGATGTCACAGGAAAGTCTTGGTTAGCTCATGGTGCCAGTGCAATGGCAAAAGCAGTAATCACACATATTGAGACTAACAAACCATCAAAACCACTTCTTATTCCCTCTGTAATCTATTCATCCCCTGCAGTTGCAATGGTGGGTGTAAGTGCTCAACAAGCCAAAGAACAAAACCTAGATGTGAATGTTATTAAAGTACCAATCACAAGTAATGGCATGCACCTCATTTATCAACAACAACGTGGTTTTATTAGTCTTATCATTGATAAAAATCAAATCCCTATTGGAGCCACGGTATTTTCAATTGAAGCGGCTGAAATCATCAACGTCATCACACTCGCTATTTTAAACAAAGTTCCATTAAAGGAATGTTCAAATATCATTTTTGCACACCCCTCATTTAGTGAACCTTTAAAGGACGTTTTTAATGAACCCCTAGATCAAGCTGTCTATTCTTTATACAAAGGTCGTTGATATGCTTATGATTCTTTATTATAATAGAAGTAACAAAGGAAATTGATTATGACAAAAAAAACACCACTTTATCATTTGCATGAAGCACACCATGGAAAAATGGTCGATTTTTTTGGCTTTTATCTCCCGATACAATATGAAAAAGGCATCCTGTATGAACACAATAAAGTCCGAGAAGCTGTTGGCTTATTCGATGTGTCACACATGGGTGAATTTTTCTTTGAGGGTGAACAAGCAAAGGAAACAATGCTTAAATTCATCACGGTAGATGTAAAAAAGCAAAAAAACAACACCGTACGATATGGCTTTTTATGCAATCATCAAGGTAACACTGTCGATGATTGTCTGGTTTATAAGTACTCAGAAACAAAATACATGGTTGTTGTCAATGGCGCAAATGTTGACAAAAACAAAGCTTGGATTTTTGAGAATCTCGATGACTCATCATGTTTCACTGATTTTAGTGATGAGATGGCATTGATTGCTATTCAAGGTCCAAATAGCACCAAACTGTGTGAACGAGCAACCACCACATTGCCTGAGAAATATTATACATTTCTTGAACATGCCATATTTTTTGGGTGTGATGTGATGATTTCAAAAACAGGTTATACAGGAGAACTTGGATATGAGGTTTACTGTAAACCTCAAGATGCCCCCATCATTTGGGAATCACTGTTAGATCATGGACAAGACCTTGATGTCACATCATGTGGACTTGGAGCACGTGATACGCTTCGACTTGAAGCTGGAATGCCTCTTTATGGTCATGAGCTAAGTGAGACAATCTCTCCAGTCAATTCTAGTTTGGGTATGTTTCTTTCACAAAATCACACCAGTTACATTGGTGTAACTGCTCATCAAAACCCACCAACAACAAAACGCATTGGGTTGTTGTTGTTAGAAAAAGGAGTTCCTAGAGAAGGATATCCTCTTTTACAACACAATCAAGCAATCGGGTATGTATCATCAGGCACATTTTCACCAAGTCTAAATGTTGGTATTGCCATGGCTCTTGTTGATGTAAATGTCAATGAAGCAGAGCCGATTGAAGTTTTAATTCGAAATAAAAAAGTAAAAGCAAAGATTGTACCATTACCCTTTGCTTATAAAAAACAAGGAGGAAAATAAAATGAATGTTAGAGAAGATATTTTCTATTTACCAACCCATGAATGGGTTCAATTTTTGGATGAGAATACCGCATTAATCGGTATAAGCGATTATGCACAGCATGCATTGGGTGACATTGTTTATGTGAGTCTTCCTGATGTAGATGATACGATTAAACAAGGCAAAAGCTTTTGTGATATCGAATCTGTCAAAGCAGTATCAGATGTCTATGCACCTGTTTCAGGTGTTGTTGTGGCAGTCAATGAACAGCTTGAAGATGCACCTGAAAACCTCAATGCATCTCCTTATGAAACGTGGATAGTCAAGATAGAAGGCACATTTAATAAAGAACAACTACTTGATAGTACCGCTTATAAAAAACTTCTTGAACAGGAGGGGTAACATGGCAACCTATGTTCCAAACACAAAAGAACAACAATTAGCTATGCTTGATGAAATCAACAAGACATTTGAAGATCTCATCGCGCCTATTCCAAGTAATATCCGTTTAAATCGACCACTTAATCTACCAAATGGGTTAAGTGAATTCGAAGCATTGGACATTATGAAGGATTATGCAAACCAAAACACCGTGTTTAAAACAATACTTAGAGGAGCTGGTGCTTATGTTCACTATATTCCAAGTGTTGTCAAACACTTATCTGCTCGTGAAGAATTTGTGACTGCATATACACCCTATCAATCCGAATTATCACAAGGCATTTTACAATCCATCTTTGAATATCAAACCATCATGGCTGATCTGACAGGCATGGATGCTGCAAATGCCAGTGTTTATGATGGCGCAACTGCCGTAGCTGAAGCCATTACGATGTGTATTGAGCGTAAACAACATAAGATTTTGTTAGCTGATTCTTTGCATCCTGAAACAATTGAAACAATCAAAGCGTACAACCAATACTTAGATCATCCAATTACAATCATCCCATCCAAAGATGGACGTGTTGATTTAGAAGCGCTAGAAGAAGCATTGGATGATGAAACTGCTTGCTTTGTATATCAACATCCTAATTATTTCGGTATTTTAGAAAATGCGGAAGCAATTGGAGAATTACTAAGCACAAGCAAAGCTAAATTAGTTGCTGCTGTTAATCCAGTATCATTAGCAGTGTTAAAAAATCCTAAAGAAAACGGAGTTGATATTGCTGTTGGTGAAGCCCAACCATTTGGTTTAGCGATTGCCTTTGGAGGACCATACCTTGGATTTATGGCGACTAGTGATAAGCTTGTTCGTAAACTACCTGGTCGTATAGTTGGTCAAACAGTCGATTTAGAAGGAACACGAGCCTTTGCATTAACGCTACAAGCTCGTGAACAACACATTCGACGTGAAAAAGCATTGAGTAGTATTTGTTCAAATCAAGCACATTGTGCACTCATTGCTGGAATGTATGCTAGTGCGATGGGACCACAAGGTTTGATTGAAGTTGCAACAAGCTGCTACAACAATGCCCATTACTTCCAAGAACAACTTCAATCGATTGGTTATGACTTGACCTATCAACAACCATTCTTCCATGAGTTTGTTACCAAAACTCCAGTTTTAGCAAAACAAATTGAAAAACATTTGATGAAATCAAACATTCTATCTGGATATCCAATTGATGATTACCACATGCTTTGGTGTACAACGGAGGTTGTAAGTAAAAAGACCATTGATGAAGTCATCAGTTTATTAAAGGAGGTTCAATCATGAGTCAACTCGTATTTGAACTAAGTCGTTTTGGGCGTCGCTGTGTTTTCTTACCTAAATCAAATACTCCTGTTTATGAAATACCCGATCAATTTAAGAAAACAGATCAAGTGAGATTACCAGAAGTTGCTGAAATCGATCTTGTAAGACACTATATTGGATTGAGTAAAATGGCTCATGGTGTGGATAGTGGTTTCTATCCATTGGGTTCATGCACAATGAAATACAATCCAAGAATCAATGAAGAAGCGGCTGCACTTGCTGGTTTTAGCCAAATCCATCCATATCAACCACTTGAAACTGTTCAAGGTGCGCTTAAGGCTATGCATCATCTTCAAGAATCATTGTGTGAAGTTGCTGGAATGGATGCCTTCACACTACAACCAGCTGCTGGAGCACATGGTGAATTTACAGGAATGCTTTTAGTGCATGCTTACCATGCTGCAAATCAAGATTCTAAGCGTACCAAAGTCATCGTCCCTGATGCAGCTCATGGGACAAATCCTGCTTCTGCGGCCATGGCTGGATATGAAGTGTTAACAGTACCTTCTAATGAAAAAGGTGGCGTAGACATGGATGCATTACGTGCTATGGTTGATGATCAAGTCGCAGCACTCATGCTCACTAATCCAAACACACTCGGTTTATTTGACCCAAACATCAAAGAAATCGCAGATTTAATTCATGAATTTGGTGGCCTTCTCTATTATGATGGCGCTAACTTAAATGCAATCATGGGATTGAGTCGACCTGGTGATATGGGCTTTGATGTAGTTCATCTTAACCTCCATAAAACCTTTTCAACACCACATGGTGGTGGTGGACCAGGTTCAGGACCAGTTGGTGTTAAAAAACATCTGATTCCATTTTTACCAAATGGAACCATCATAAAGGAAAACGATCACATCAACATTAAACAAAATGATGATCGTGCGATTGGACGAATGCGCTCATTTTATGGTAATTTCCTTACCAATATACGTGCTTTGACTTATATCCTTGTACTTGGTGGTGAAGGATGCAAGGAAGCATCACTAAATGCTGTTTTAAACGCAAACTATATGATGGAAAAGTTAAGCGATCTCTACACCGTTGCTTATCCTCAAACATGCATGCATGAATTTGTTTTATCACTAGAAAAAGAGAAAGAGCAACATGGCATAAGTGCAAAAGATATCTCCAAAGCACTTCTCGATTTCAATATTCATCCACCAACCATGTACTTCCCTCAAATTGTTCATGAAGCGTTGATGATTGAACCAAACGAAACGGAAAGCAAGGAAACACTTGATCACGCAATTGATGTGTTTAGACATTTATACACATTGATTACAAAAGATCCTGATATCTTAAAAAATGCTCCAACTTCAACGCCAGTTCGACGCGTTGATGATGTTACTGCGGCAAGAAATCCAATCCTTAAATATCAAGAACCAGAATAACTGGTTCTTTTTTTATTATGCTTATCAGATGTGTTAAAATGATAGTGGTGATTAAATGAAATGTATTGAAGGTGTTGCTGCTATCTTAATCAAAGATGAAAAAATTGCAGCGTTTAAGCGAAACCATGGCAATTATGCAGGTTACTATGAATTTGTTGGTGGCAAAATTGAAGCTAATGAATCCAAAGAAGAAGCATTGATTAGAGAATGCAAAGAAGAAATCAACATCGACATTAGTATAGATTCTTTTTTTAAGACGATTTCATACAATTATAATGATTTTATGTTAACATTACATTGTTACCTCTGTTATCCATTATCAGACAATATCCAACTACATGTGCATGATGATTTAGTTTGGGTAGATGAAACAACAATTGAATCCTTGAACTGGCTTCCTGCTGATCGTCAAATGATGGATCAACTAAAACAACTCTGTTTAGATATTAAATGTATTATTGAATAAGGAGACACTATGAGAA
>CAYGIY010000045.1:0-506 GCA_964350055.1 uncultured Erysipelothrix sp. | reverse complement strand
GTTGTTATCTATAATGTTTTAGTTAAGTTTAGACCACTTGAACAAGGAAACCCTAGTGCTGATTCAAAGCCATATGATGCTCAAGTCGCAGCCGACATCAAGAAAAAATACAACACTCGTGATCCTTATGATACAGTAGCAACCTATGATCCTGCACTGGTTGAAATTAGTCGGTTTGAAGATCAAGTTGGTACTTCAACGATGACGATGATACTTGTCAATCCAACCAAAAAAAATCGCCCTGAAGAAACAATGATGTTTCTTAATGAAGGCGAGCAAGTCATATTAGAACCGCCAACATCCGCACTTGCAACAGTCGCTGTTTATGATCGAAGCAAACATTTATTAGGCTATGTTCCAAAAATGAAAAATAACGTGGTGCTAAGCTTGATTAACAGTGAGCGAATCGTCAAAGGACAGATTATAAAACTAACAAAAAATTTCTTTATGCAAAATATCGAAATCGAAATTAAATATCGAAATCAATAAGGTGAAAACCTTATTTT
>CAYGIY010000044.1:0-9992 GCA_964350055.1 uncultured Erysipelothrix sp. | reverse complement strand
ATTCACTAATTTTTGATAATGAAACATTCAATATTTTTAACTTGTGAAAAAATTATAGAATATCTATCCATAGCCTTTTACTCTAAAAAAAGTGTGTTATAATGAACTAGAATTAAATTGACTATTGTCAAGAAATTTGCTTATTTAATTATATAGGAAAGGATTAGGTGAAGTTATGTCAGTATGGATCGGTCCAATGCAAAAACATGTCGATGGACATAAGGAATTGACCAACTACAATGATATCGTCACTATACAAGCACCTAAGACGGTCTATATTCCATTAATCAACGGGCTTTCAACAAGTATTGAAGTCTTAGTGAAGGAAAATGACCGTGTTTTTGTAAACTCAAAAATTGCTGTACGTAACGATAATTTTACTGTCCCATTATTTTCTCCTGTTTCAGGTGTTGTTAAGGGTGTTAAAAAAGTAATGCACTCTATATTAAAACCTGTTGCTCACTTAGTGATTGAAAATGATGGACTTTATGAGAAAACTCAGACATTGAAACCTTTGGATTATCAAAGTGCTTCTCGTGAAGAGTTAATCAATTTTATGATGGATGCAGGTATTGTTGGAATGGGAGGAGCTGGATTTCCTTCTTACATAAAATATAAGTTTGCAAAAGATATCCATACACTTGTCATAAATGGTGTTGAGTGTGAACCATATATCACATCAGATTATCGGATGATTGAAAGTTATTTAGATGAATTAATCACCGGGACATTGGCGATGCTTAAAATGTCAATGGCTAAAAAAGCACTGATTGCGATTAAGAAAACAAAGAAATCTTTAATTAAAAAAGTTGAAGAAGCTGTTGCAAATATTGAAGGCGTTGAGGTGAAGGCAGTTCCTGATGTATACCCCATGGGTTGGGAAAGAACACTAGTTTATCAAATCTTCAAGCAACGCTATGACAAACTTCCAAGTGAAATTGGACTAATAGTTAACAACGCAACCACAGCAATTGCGTTTGGACAAGCGCTAATCAATGGTGATACACCAACCATGAAGATGGTAACAGTGAGTGGTGATGGTGTTAAACAACCTGCCAATGTGCTTGTTCATGTAGGAACACCAACACATGAAATCATTGAACAGCTCGGTGGTTATGCTTTCGAAGATGTTAGATGTATTGCAGGTGGTCCAATGATGGGTAAAACCATTGTAAACGATCAATTTGTTGTTACGCCATACACTAACGCAATCACCGTATTAAAAACGACACCTTTAGAAGCTATTGCATGTTTACGTTGTGGCAAGTGTAATGATTATTGTCCAGCAGGATTGTTACCTGTTCGTATTAACAATGCAGAAGAAAGCAATAATGTTGATCTGATTGCGCAATTGCGTGCTGATCAATGCATAGAATGTGGATTATGCTCTTATGTATGTCCATCACGTTTAGATGTTACTGAAGGTGTAAAACGAGCAAAAAAAGTTTTACAACTCAAGAGACAGGGAGGTTAAGCGCATGAAATTTACTTTTAGAGTGTCACCTAATTCAAGAGGACGCCAAAGTACTCAAGGCATTATGTTTGAATTAACCTTAGGTCTATTGGCAGTTTACTTATTCAGCTTGGTTTACTATTACATTGAATATGATATGAGTTATGTTACTCATGCATTGATATTAATGGCGACTGCCGTTGGTGTTTCACTACTCACTGAGTATGCTTGGTGTTTAGTATTAAAAAAGAAATATTTTAATCATCTTCAAGGATCATTTCCTTGGGTGACAGCGATTATTTTAGTGTTAATGGTTCCAATTAGTATGACATATTATGCATTGGCAATTGGTACTGTATTTGCAATTTTAATTGGTAAATTATTGTTTGGTGGGTTTGGACACAATGTCTTTAATCCAGCTGCTGTTGGTAGAACAGTGATATTAACTGCATTTGCTGGTCGGGTTGCTGCTGATTTAACGACTTCTGCAACACCGATTGCTTCGATTGCACAACGTGGATGGTTAATCACTGATACAGTTGCAACAGAAGCTTTTTTAGAGAGTTTCGGAGGATTATTTAACTTATTTGTAGGTTGGTATCCTGGAGCATTAGGTGAAACAAGCGCATTATTAATTTTATTAGTCGGGGTCATTCTTGCAATACGTGGTGTTCTTGATTGGCGAATTCCTGTGTTTTATTTAGGCACAATATTCATTTTAGGATATATCATTGCATTGATGAATGGTGTTGGAATTTGGTATCCAATTTATCATGTCATTGCTGGTGGTGCAGTATTTGGAGCAGTGTTTATGTTAACTGATCCAGTAACCAACCCAACATCTGCAAGTGGTCGAATAATCTTTGCAGTTGGAGCTGCATTTATTACAGTTATAATTCGTGTTCAAGCAAATTTACCAGGTGGGGTGGTGTACTCTATTCTACTAATGAATATTTTAACTCCAACGATTGAACGATTAACAGATGGTTGGCAAATTGAAAAATCAAAAAAATATTTAGCGTATATTGGCGGAACATTCTTAGTGAGTGCTCTGTTAATGGTTGGTGTTGCGACACAAATGGAAGCCGTTGCTGCTGAAGATCCAACCAATGGAGAAAATGGTGGTAATGGTGAAGAACCAACTGTCAATCTTGGTGGACCTATCGGTATTTTTGATGATATTACATCAAGAGTTGCAGGAGAAATTTTAGAAACGACATCTGATGGAAATCTCTCGACATATGTTGTTTCATCTTCTGGCTACTCCGTTTTAGAAGGTGGTTATGAAGATGCACAACCGAATGTCTTTGAGGTTGTATTAGATAGTGAAAGCAATGAAATCATTTCTGTATCAGTTGTAGAGTTAAATGATACACCTGGCTTAAGTGATCCTGTAAATTCTAATACTTTCCTTGATCAATATGAAGGACTCTCGATTGAAAATGAATCAATTACTGTTGACACTGTTTCTGGTGCTACAGTAACTTCCATTTCTGCAAATCGTGCTGTAAGAGCTGCGATTGATGCATTGAAGGGAGGAGAATAAAATGAATACTAAAGTATTAAAAATGGGATTATTCTTAGCAATTGTTGCTGCTTTAGCAGGAGGTGCACTTGCGGCAGTTAATCAAGTGACAGCACCAATTATTGCTGAAAACGCAATTGCTAGTGAACGAGCTAATCTCGAGATGATCTTTCCAAACACGGATGAATTTTTGATTATTGAGGATTTTGAAGATGAAACTGGATTAGTTCAAGGCGTTTATGAAGCTGTCGGGCATGGAATGGCATATAAAGTTCAAGTAACTGGCTATGCGAACCCAATTCTATTTATGGTTGGAATTTCAAATGATGCAGAGATTATTGGCTTTGCTGTGTTAGAACTTAACGATACACCTGGTATTGGTGATCGCATTGAGAATCCTGAGTTTACGGATAATGTAATTGGTAAGTCAACCACAGATGGTTTACCTGTTCTCTCTGGTGCAACTGTCACTTCAGCAGCTGTTGTTAAAGGTATTAATGCTGCTCGAGCTATGTTTAATAAGCAAAAAGGAATTGATGATGATGGAACAGGTGGCGTAATTGAACCACCACCACTTCAATTTGGAGCAAGTATTGGAATCTTCTCAACACAGACTGAGCGTGTTGAAGGTGAAGTCATCGAGACAACCACGGATGGGGATGAGACAACATATCTTGTTTCTTCTCGTGGATATGCAGTTCTTGAAGGTGGTTATGATGATGCACAACCAAATATATTTGAAGTCGTAATCAATACCGCAACGAATACTATTGTTTCTGTTTCTTTTGTAGATCATCAAGACACACCGGGTATCGGTGATAAAATTGATGCAGAAGAATTCTGGAATCAGTTTATAGATTTGGATATTACAGATACTGACATTGAAATTGATGTTGTCAGTGGAGCAACTGTAACATCTGTATCTGCTGCACGTGCAGTTCGTGCTGCAATTAAAGACTAGGAGGCGGACGATGAAACGTTTAGATAACTTTAAAAAAGGATTTATTAGAGAAAATCCAGCATTTGCATTGTATCTTGGTCTGTGTCCAGCATTAGCAATTTCTACGACATTGAATAACGCATTAGGTATGGGAATTGCTGTCATTGTTGTTTTGACAATCGCAAACACGATTGTATCTTTGATTCGTAAGATTACACCAATGGATATTCGAATTCCTGTGTATATCGTGATTATTGCAACTTTAGTTAAAATGGTTGAGATGTTAATGCAAGCATTTACGACAGATTTGTATGTTGCCTTAGGTGTGTTTATCCCACTAATCGTTGTAAACTGTATCATTCTAGGTCGTGCTGAAGCATTTGCTTCAAAAAACCCTGTGCTTGATTCAATTATTGATGGTTTAGGTATGGGACTTGCATTTACCTTTAGTTTAGTTTTACTTGGTTCAATTCGTCAAATTTTGGCTACTGGTGTATTGAATTTAATTAATCCATTCAATCAGGTTGTTTTATTTGATTTTACAATTATTCCAAGTAGTTATACGATTTCGTTATTTAACCAACCAGCAGGTGCATTTATTACATTTGCGATACTAGCAGCTGCTTTTGAGGCTTACAAGCAAAAAAGTGCAAGCAAGCCTAAAATGAAAGAGGTGAAGTAAGATGGAATTATTTTCACTATTTATTGCAGCAATTTTTATCAATAATATTGTTTTAAATCGCTTCTTAGGTATTTGCCCATTTATGGGGGTATCAAGAAAAACAAGTTCAGCATTGGGAATGGGTGGCGCTGTTACATTTGTAATGGTTGGAGCTTCACTATCAACATATGCGATTTACCATCTTGTTCTTGATCCTCGAAATCTACAATACATGGATTTGATTACGTTTATATTGGTGATTGCTTCTTTTGTTCAATTGACAGAATTGATTATCAAGAAGTTCTTTCCACCATTGTATAAGTCATTAGGTATTTACTTACCATTGATCACAACAAACTGTGCCGTTCTATTTGTTGCCCTTCAAAACATCAGTCAAGGATTTAATATTCAAGAAATGGTAGTGTATGCATTTGCAGTGCCAATTGGATTCACATTGGTTCTATACCTATTCTCTGCTATTCGTGAACGCTTAGATTTAGCTGAAACACCATTACCATTTAAGGGTAACCCAATTGCGATGATTGTTGCAGCGTTAATGGCATTGGCATTTAGTGGATTGGCAGGACTAGTGTAATGGAAGCACTTATTTTTGTTGCTATTTTAGGAGCATTTTATGCAGGATTGTATATTTTGAATCATAAGACACCTGTTCCTGCAGGATGTGAAGAGATGATTACTAGTTGTAATGGTTGTTCTATTTCTTCTTGTGGACTCCATCCATCTCAAAAAAATAAAGGGAGCCTTACATGATTGAGTCAGTACTTATTATGTTGATTATGGGAGCTTTTTTAGGAATAGGTTTAGGGTTTGCTTCTGAGAAGTTTCATGTCGAAGCAGATCCAGCATTTGATGATGTATTAAACATGTTACCAGGATTAAATTGTGGGGCATGTGGATATCCAGGTTGTTCAGGGTTTGCTGAAGCACTTGTAGATGATGTAAAAGTGAAACCTACATTATGTAGACCTGCTTCACAAAATGTCACAGATAAGATTTCGTATTACTTAGAAGATTATTTCGAAAGTAAAGGTGTTATAGAAGCTAAAAAATCAGTTTCAGGCAAAACAATCGGTAAAAGAGAAGAGTGATGATTAACAAAAGGATTCATGCATTGAATCCTTTTTATGTGTAAAATTGGATATTATATTTACTTTGATTTTAAATCATAAAAGTGATATATTCTCTATATTGTAAAAGAGGAAATTATGGATACATTAATATTAATTTTTTGGTTAGCAATAGGTTTTGCACTCATTATTAAGGGTGGCGATTGGTTTGTTGAAGCCGCTGTTTATGTTGCTAAAATAACAGGTATACCGAGTTTTATTATTGGAGCAACCATTGTCTCATTAGCAACAACATTACCTGAAGTTTTAGTATCTGTGATTGCTTCAAGTAGTGGTAATGTTGATTTAGCAATTGGCAATGCATATGGTTCTGTAATTGCTAATCTAGGGTTTATATTAGGGATATCTTTATCAGTGATGCCTCCAAAGTTTGCGAGTAAAGATATTATTCAAAAAGGCTTATTTATGATTGCTTTGACAATTATATCTGCCATTTTGATGTTTGACTATATGTTGTTATTCACTGAAAGCATGGTTTTATGGGTGATGCTTGCTATATTTTTATGGATGAATGTGCGCTCACTGAAAAATAAATCTGTAAGTGATGAAACAATCCAAAAACATGATACAAAGGATACAAAAAAACAAATATTTCTGTTTATTGTTGGATCCATCATGGTTGTATTTGGTGCAGATTTACTTGTTGATAATGCAACCAAATTAGCAGAACTTATACAGATTCCACAAGCTGTCGTTGGTTTGACTGTCGTAGCAATTGGGACATCTTTGCCTGAACTTGTTACAACCATTATGGCTATCATCAAAAAAGAGTCTGGTCTGTCCATCGGAAATATTATCGGTGCCAATGTCTTAAACATGAGTTTGGCTATTCCTGCGTCTGTGTTGGCTTCAAAAAATATTTTGGTCACACGACCTGAGACGATTACAACGGATATTCCTTTTAGTCTTTGGTTTATGGTACTAACGATTATACCTGCTATTTTCTTTAAAAGGTTCTTTAAATGGCAAGGGTATTTATTACTCATAAGCTATGTTATTTATATCATTCAAACAATTTTGTAACAACATGTAGGAACATGTTGTTTTTTTTTCTATTATGTGATGAGAGGTAATTCATGAAAGGAATTATAATGAGTGCTATCCTTTGGATGCATATGATAGTTATATTGGTTGGTATGGTTTGGCTGATAAACTTTGAGATGACAAGGTATCATATCGTTTATGCTCACAAACAAGCACTAAGATCAACAATTGAATTATGTCTTGAAACAACATGTGATAACCGTGATGCAATGAATTTATTCACATCATTTATTGAACCATCCTTGAGTCGCTTTGGTCATTCGAGTTGGCGTTTAATGGGATTCAATCAATATCCGATGCTAATCAGGTTTGAAGTGAATGTTCATCATACACAATCATGGTTTCCAATTTTAATTAAATCGGATGAAACAATGATTCAGGAGACATACTATGAGTAATAAAAAGAAATCAATGATTATCATTAGCATAGGACTTATTATCGTTTTAAATGTCAGTGGAAGTATGATTGCTATTCATACATTGACTAAAACAGTGGATGTGATTATTGTCAATGAAACACTCAAGCCTCGATCAATGATTGAGTCAAGACATCTTTCTGTTGTTTCGATGCCGAAAAATACGATTCCATCCAACATCTATACTGATGAATCAGATGTTGTTGGTAAGTTTGTTTCATTTGATGCGAGTCTTTATCGTGGAATGTTTTTATTTATTGATGCCATTGAATCGATTGAAGGTGTACAAGATGCACCTTTACTTAGATTAAAAGAAGGTCAGGTGGCAGTTTCTATTGGAGTAGATGTCATTAAATCGATTGGTAACACACTATTACCTGGGCAATATGTGGATGTTGTTCACACATTTACCATACGCAATAAAAACCCTATCGTGGATACTATATTTAAAGATGTTAGAGTACTGGCTATAAAGGATAGATATGGCCTTGATATGAGTGATAGTAAAAGCCAAAAGGTACCTCATGTTATCCTTCTAGCAATTAATCATCAAGATGCCAATGATTTCTATCTGGCACTTAGAAAAGGCCAGATGGATTTAGTCCCTTCTCATAGTGGCAGATTGATCGAACATGAAAGTATCATGAGTACAGCGTCAATTATTTGGAGGTTATTGTATGAATGAATTTGATTTTTCAGTACTGCAACCGTTTATCGATGACGAATATATCACAGATATAAATTACAATGGTAGACATTTGTGGATAGATCATCTAAGAAAAGGAAGATACGTTGTCCAGAATTTCGATAATCATCATGAATGTATGCAATTAGGTTATCGATTTGCTAATTATGCAAACCTAACATTTAATACTGTTTCTCCAATAGTTGAAGCTGAAACTGGAGACTTGAGAATTAGCTTGGTTCATAGCAGTGTTTGTGATGATATCAGCATCTCAATAAGAAAAACACCAGCGATTATGCGTTTAAATAACAGAGTTTTAAAAAAGCAAAATTATGCTCCTATATGGTTACTAGAGTTATTAGCACAGTTTGTAAAAATTAAAAGCAATATGATTGTTAGTGGATTACCAGGCGCAGGGAAAACTGAGTTAGTTAAATACTTATCACAGTTTATCCAACCGCACCAACGTGTCATTACAATTGAAGATACATATGAAATAAGATATCGCGATTTGCACCCGAAATCTGATTGTATAGCTCTTAAGGTGAATAATCGTTTCTCTTATCATGATGCAATTAAAGCGTGTTTAAGACAACGTCCAGATTGGATGCTTGTTTCAGAAGTTAGAGGCAATGAAGTTGTAAATCTGTTTCAAAGTGTATCAACAGGAGCAACATTATTAAGCACGATTCACGCTCCTTCTGCGCATCATATCCCTCGTCGATTACTCCATATGTTTCCTGGTGTTGAAATGTCTAATGACACGTTGTATCAAATGATATTTGACATCATTGATGTTGGTATCCATGTTGAAGCCAGTATCAGTAAAAAAGGAGTACACCGCTATATTAAGGAAGTTGTTGCATTTGAAATTGTTGATAACAAGCCGGTGGAGCATTTATTGTACAAGTTCAATGAAACAGATGAAGCTTCGATTAAATGGTCAAATAAGCTAAACGAGAAGAAGAAGCTTTATGAATCCATGGTAAAACAATCATGATTATTCTGTATGCATTTATTGGAGGTATTGTACTATATCAACTCATAAAAATTGATATTCCATTGCGGTTACTTTTCACAGGAAACATAAAAGAGATTAAGTATTTGTATGTAAAGTATCATTTTGTATTTAAAGCTAAGTATCAATTATTTATGTATACTCTGCTAAGTGTTTGTTCAGTTGTGCTTGGACTGCTGTTTCATCTGCCTTGGAATTTAATTTCACTAATAGTTGGGTTTTGTTGGATTACTTATCCGATATTAGTGCTGTGGCAATTACAACATCGTTATCATGCTCATGAATTTGAGCAGATCACGTCATTTCTTCAACATTTTATTGCCCACTTCAAATCAAATTCAAAGGTGCTTCTTGCACTATATGAAACAAAAACATATCTTTCAGGTGAAATGCTTAGATTGGTTCAAGAAGCAATTGTTGAACTTGAGTTGAATGGTGATGCAAATATTGCTTTTTCTAAAATCACAAAAGAGTACCCACATTTCATTGTATGGAATATTCAAACATGGATCTCATCTGCTGAACTTTATGGAGTTGAAGATTGTAAAGAATCTGTAGAGCTTTTAGAAGATGATGTTGATGATTGGATAGAAGATACACAAATGCATATTATTTCGCTTTATCAAATGAAAAATAAAATACTACTTCTTAGTATCATTGCATTGATGATTGCTTTGTTTAACCAACGCATGTTATCTAGTTTTATGGATCTAGCTTCTATAAGCATTTATCATAACGTAATCTTCATCTTTTTATTATCGATTTTATTTACAATCCTTATGGCATATCGTTTTTTACGCCAATCATGGATTGCTAAGGGAGAGTGTTTGTGGAAAGAATCTTCTTAATGGGTTTTATATTTATACTTTGGCTACTGTTATTAATCAATCGTGAAATGTTAAGTCAACTATTCATGGAAGACAATCTTCAACAATTGTTAAAAATGATAAATGAACCAAATATAGAGACGTTTCAAAATAAAAGATTGCTTCAATCATTATCGGTAGTCTTACTTGTTTTACTCTCAATCTATCTTGAGTTAGGGCTATTTTATGTTTTGGTCTGGATTGTAATTGCCATTGTAATTTACAAAATACCCTAC
>CAYGIY010000043.1:0-10252 GCA_964350055.1 uncultured Erysipelothrix sp. | reverse complement strand
TTTTAACTCAAATAGTTTTAATGACAAGTCCACATAATATTTGTGTGGGAACGTTAATCGTTTTAACTCATCATAAATAGTAGTGAGTTGTTGTTTGGTATAGCTTTTAACCATTTCAAGTGAAGGGACATCATACACGAGTTTTCCTTGACGATAGATAGGAACTTGCATTTCTTGAATGGTGTAGTTTCGAATTTTCTTTTGTTTCCATGTTGCATTTGGATCAAATAGTAGAAACTCATCCTTTGGAACGACTTCATCTTTTAGAAAGAGACAGTCTGCTATCGCTAAATTAGTGGTGTTATCATAGAAGCGGATGACTTTTTTATGACCTGGGTTTGTTATCTTTTCGATATTATCACTGATTTTAATTTTTGGAATCATCTTATCTTTTTGTTGATAGGCAACAAGCTTATACACACCACTAATAACAGGATCTGCTTTGGCAGTGATTAAATTTTCACCTACGCCATAAGCGTCAATGGCAGCATCTTGTGCAATCAGTTCAGTGATGAGCTTTTCATCCAATGAATTGGAAGCGATGATTTTTGTTGAAGTTAAACCTGCATCATCCAACATGATGCGTGCCTGTTTTGATAAGTAAGCCAAATCACCAGAGTCTAGGCGAATTGCGGTTAAAGTATAACCATTTGGAATCAAGTAATCTTGAGCTACTTTAATGGCATTAGGAACACCTGAACGCAATGTATCGTATGTATCAACCAATAAGACACTTTTGGTAGGATTGATTTTGACATAGGATAAAAAAGCTTCATATTCACTCTCAAACAATTGAATGTAGCTATGAGCAATCGTTCCAGTAATCGGGATATTGTATAAAAATCCAGCCAAAGTGTTACTGGTGCTTGAAAAACCACCGATGTATGCGGCTCTTGCTCCAACAACACCAGCATCAAAGCCATGAGCTCGACGCGCACCAAATTCAACCACACTACGATCTTTAGCAACATTTTTGATACGGCTAGCTTTAGTTGCAATGAGTATTGGATAGTTTACACAAGCAAGTAATAATGTTTCCACAAGTTGCGCTTCAATGATGTTGCCAGTAACAGTAACAAGCGGTTCATTGGCAAAACAAATCGTGCCTTCAGGCATGGCATCTATATCAAGTGTTAACCTTAAATCAGACAAATATGCTAAAAACTCATCATCGAATTGATTGGTTGAGCGTAGGTATTCAATGTGTTCTTTTTGAAAATGGAAATGTTTTATTGCTTCGATGAATTGATGAAGACCATTAAAAATCATGTAACCACCAGATTCAGGTATACGCCGCACAAACATATCAAAGGTGGCCTTGTGGGTATGTTCTTTAACTTTAAAATAAGCCTGTGCCATCGTTAGTTCATAAAAATCAATATAAAGCGGTAAATTAGTCGTGTGTAGATTCATAGTGTTCAAGTACCTTTACTCCTAGTTGGTTTAACAAAGTATATGCCATAAAATTATACGATTCTCTTGGATGTCCTTCAATCTCAAATGTTTCTGAAGTGTCTTTTGTTACGATAACTTCTGTATCTAAGTTATGTTGATGAAAGTAAGCGATAAGGCTTGCAGCTAATTGAAAGACACAAATATCAGTCACACATCCCGTCACTATGTATTCTTTATAGAGTGGTTGTTTCTTTAACCAAGTTTCAAAACCAGGTGCAAAGAAACTATTCACACTATTTTTATAAAAAACCTTAGTATCAGCCATGTATGGTTGATACTCATCGATTATGTCACTTTCAGGCGTTTTTTTGACACAGTGGATAGGAAATACCTTGAATTCCTGAGCAGATGGCTCATGTGCGTCACAAAATGCGACGATGGGATTATTATTTTGTTTAAAATCCTTGATAATTTGTTCAATTGGTTTGATAATGGAACAGATGGCAGGATCAGCCAATGGTCCTTCTTTTACAAAACCATTGATCATATCAACAATCATCAAGCATGATTGATCAGATTTATGTTTCATTTTAGTACCTCAATATACCTATTATAACAAAATTCATTGTCAAATTAGAAGGAGTAGCGATGCAAACATTTACAAATCACTTAATCAAGAATCAATTGACGCATATTCATACTAAAAAATACAAGGATATAACTGTCGTCTTTCGCTTTTTAGTACCACTAACTAAAGAACATGCCACTTTAAGTGCGGTGTTGTTGTACATGATGGAAGACAGAAACATTCAGTTTCCAACCAAACACGCCATGTTAGAAAAAAAAGATGAGCTTTATGGGACTACCTTTACAAGTGGGGTCATTGGTTATGGTCAAGCAATGGCCATTCAGATCGCATCTAAAGTGATGGATCCATCATTTGGTGATGAGCCAGAGTTGTTATTAAAACATCGTGATTGGTTTCATACTATGATTAAAGAGCCTCTTATTAACCATGAAACACTAAAAGAAGCAAAACAGCAAGTGCGATCTGCACTGTTACGTGATTTAGATTATCCACAAAAATATGCACAAATTAAAGCATTTGAATCATTGGGTGCATCAGAGATAATCGCGATAAATATTGATGGCGATTGTGATGTTCTTGATACAATTACAGTAGAAGCATGCAAAACATTTCATCAAACTCTACTATCTCAAAGTAGTATTCATTTGTATGTCGTTGGAAATGTTGACCAACCAACCATTCAGAAATTGTATTCAAGTGATGGCTTTTTGGATACCCATCAAATGATTACGAGTGCTTACACATTGGATTTAGCAAATATAAAACGAAAAATCGAAACAAAAACAAGTACACAAACCAATTTATTAAAACTATACAAAACCAATGTCAGCATTGATCATCCGTTGTATTTAGCCACCCGTTTGGCAAGCATTGCATTAGGACAACTTCCAACATCGTATTTGTTTAGTGAAATAAGAGAAAAGCGAAGCTTGTGTTATTCAATATCATCACAATACATTGCCTTTGATGGTGTCTGCTTAATTAGTACAGGCATTGACCAACAAAACATTGACATAGTATGTGAGCTGATTGATCAACAAGTTATTGCAGTAAAACAAATCGATGACACGCGGTTGCATCAAGCAAAGACAATGCTCATCAATGCGATTAAAAACAGTGAAGATGAAATCTTGAGTATGATTAATTTGCATTATGGGTATGATATCACCATGCAATCATTTGATAAAGACGACATGATTCAACAAATTGCCAACGTTACACCTTTAGATATTCATCAGGCCGTTTCATTATGGGAGCCACTATTAGAATACATCGTCAAAGGAGTAAATCATGAAAAAAATCAATAACCCTTACAATGAAACCATTGTCGAAATTACTACACCATCAAAACTCAATGTGATGATTGTTTTTAAACCAGATTTTGTAAATCAAGCCGTCATTATTGGCACACCTTTTGGTGGACTAACAACAACCATTAAAACAAAACAGGGGATCGAACACTTAAAACCAGGGCTTGCTCATTTTTTAGAACACCAGCTTTTTGAGGGTGAAATGGGTAATATCATGGGTGAATTCACAAGCTATGGTGCTCATGTTAATGCATTTACCTCTTATCATGAAACAGCATACTATTTCTCAACAACCAATGATTTAAAGCACCCTTTATTTCTATTGCTGGATTTGATTAGTCAAGTTTCTATTAGTGAAGAATCCACAAACAAAGAAAAAGGGATTATCATTCAAGAGCTAAACATGTATGATCAAATGCCAGAATCAGTGCTAATTAAAGAAACATTTAAAACACTCTATCAAAAACACCCATTAATCAACGACATTGGGGGTACTGTTGAAAGTGTCAGCCAAACAACAAAAGATGATTTATTGCGTGCATATGAACTTTTTTATCACCCATCAAACATGCAAATGGTCATCATCACACATCACGAAGTGGATGATGTTTACAAGTGGCTGCACCAACATCCTTTTGCTCATCAACATAGAGAAAGACTGTTAGTAAAAGATATAAGGCCAATTGATTCGCATTCCCATTTGCCAAAGAGTCAATCAGTCACTATGGATGTCAATCAAAACAAAGTAACAATTAGTCTACCTATCAAATCATCACTTAGTGATCATATTCTCTTACTAAAGCAACAGTGGGCACTTAAGATTTTACTTGAAATGCATTTTAGTGAGATTAACCCTCAATACCAACTGTGGATGGATCAACAAATCATCAATGAACTTTTTGATTATGATGTGGATGTTAAATCAGATTATGGTCATGTTCTATTTTTATTTGAAAGTATTACACCTACAGATGCAGCAACCTTTATCACTGAACAAATGCATCAAATCACACCAACACAGCAAACCCTAGATCAACTAAAAAAACGGTATTTCTTCTCAAATTTACGAGTTTTTAATAGACCTACGTCAATAATGACGCAACTTCTTCACTATAAACTAGAAAAGTTGAGCTATTTTGATGTCTTGGATGTCATTCAATCATTGACTTTAAAAGATTTATTAGAAGCTAAGACATTGCTAGTTGATCAAGCTTTGGCCATTGTTGAAGTAAAAAATGACACAATTTGACTATATTGATATAAAAGGGAGATGATTCCCTTTTTTATTTGCTATAGAAGCAATTTCATCGAGTTGCACGATTTGCATTTTCATTGATAATGGATATACGACAAAGGAGATAACTATGCTTAATCAAATTGTATTAGTAGGGAAAGTGGTAGAGTTACCCACACTTCGTGAAACAAGTAGTGGTAATAAAGTAGCTAATTTATTGCTGGAAGTTGATCGAAATTTTAGAAATGTTAATGGTGAGTATGATAAAGATCTCATCATGTGTACATTGTGGCGTGGTGTTGCAGAAACAGCTTCAAGTGTCTGTGAAATCGGATCACTGGTTGGTGTAAAAGGAAGACTACAAGCCAATTCATTTGACACAAAGGACAATCGACCATTTTATTATTGTGAAGTGATTGCAAAAAGGTATCGTTTTTACAACCAAAATCATGAAGAAAACGGGTTTCCCGTTTTTTTGCTTGTTCACTTGTTGTATAATAATACAAGGTGAGACTATGAAACAATATATAGATTTAATCAATCATGTACTAGAACATGGAGAAAAACGGGTTGACCGCACAAAAACAGGAACAATTGGTACCTTTGGTTATCAAATGCGTTTTGATATGAGAAAAGGGTTCCCATTGCTTACTACTAAAAAAGTCCATTTTCGTTCAGTTTTAATCGAATTACTTTGGTTTTTAAAAGGGGATACAAATATCAAATACTTGGTGGATCACAATGTTCGTATTTGGAATGAATGGCCCTATGCAGATTATGTAAAACATCCAAAATATCAACAAGAAACACTAGTTGAGTTTATTGAAAAAATAAAAAATGATGAACATTTTGCAAAAGAACACGGTAATCTAGGACCAGTATATGGAAAACAGTGGCGAGATTTTAATGGTGTTGATCAAATCACGAAAGTCATTGATGCAATAAAAACAAAACCAACATCAAGACGGCATATCATTAGCGCATGGAATCCAGTACAAGTTGATGATATGGCACTTCCACCATGTCACACACTGATGCAATTTTATGTCAGTCATGATAACACAAAACTTTCCTTGCAATTATATCAACGCAGCGCTGATGTCTTTTTAGGCGTACCATTTAATATTGCTTCTTATGCGCTCTTACTTGTTTTAGTAAGTGACGTATGTGGATTAATACCACATGAATTTGTGCACACATTTGGAGATGTGCATATTTATAATGATCATATTGAACAAGTGAATCTTCAAAAAGCAAGATCACCTAAACCATTACCAACATTAATCATTAAACGATCTCACAACACCATATTTGATTATGAAATTGATGATTTTGAACTACAAGGCTATGAGCCACACCCACACATAGCAGGCAAGGTTAGTGTCTAATGATTACACTGATCGCTGCAATCAACCACAACATGCTGCTTGGTAAAGACAACAAAATGCCATGGCATATCAAAGAAGACTTAAAATTCTTTAAGGAGCAAACCATTTTTAAAACGCTACTGATGGGGCGAAAGACCTTTGAATCGATTGATGGTGTTTTAAAAGATCGCACCATTTATGTGTTGACATCTTTAACACAGTTATCCAAAGTTGATGATCGTGTTCATCTTATTCATGATGTTAGCCCTTTAATTGAGCAGTTTAAAGACTCAGATCAAGAATTAATGGTCGCAGGTGGTGGCATGATTTATCGCTTGATGATGCCACATGCTCACAAGATCATATTGAGTATCATTGATGATCACCAACAGGGTGATGTATACTTTCCAACCATTGATTTTAAAGTATTCTATCAATTTCAAGAGCTTAAAAAAGAAGGTTTTAAGGTCATTGAATACCGGAGGAAACCATGAAGCGTGTGATTGTTTTTTTAAAAACGTGTCTTTATGCATTGCCGTTATTTCTTTCAAGTTTGCATGCAAAATCGCAACCGTTTGCCATAAAGTATGACAGTGCACGTTTATGGACATTGATTTTTCTTAAAGTCACTAAAGTGAAAATTAAGATACATCACAAAAATCATTTACCACTTAAAGAGGGGGTGTTGTTTGTTGTAATAAACAACAGCAGCATTGATCAAGAAATATGCATGTCAGTTTTTACTTCACCTTTTGTATCAATATTAACGTCTTCACAACGTTTGTACATGATATCCAAATCATGGCAAAAAACAGTTGAAACGATTGTGCTGCCAAAGATGTTGGATGAAAAATATTTTAAAGAGTCATTGAATGTTGCTTGTTTTGTTGAACGCTATGATTTGATTTCTGATCAACTCTTAGATCTGGTGATTAAACATCGATATCCGATTATGCTTATTGATATAGATCAAGCGCACCGCGTCATTGATGAACAACCACTGTGGCGATCTGTTGTGGATGTGTCTATGAATATACCGATTGTTGCAGAAGAATACAGTGACTTATCATTAACACAACTCAAACATTTAATATTAGAGCGAAAAGAGGGAACAATTTATGAACATGATTGAAATCATTGCGAAAAAACGCGATAAGAAAATATTGACGAAAGCAGAAATTAATTATTGGATTACTGAGATGGTTTTAGAGAACATTCCCGATTATCAAAGTAGTGCGCTTTTAATGGCAATTGTACTGAATGGCTTAAATGATCAAGAAACATCTGATTTAACAAATGCCATGAAAAACAGTGGAGAAGTCATTGACTTATCAAACATTCAAGGCAGAACAAGCGATAAGCATTCTACAGGAGGTGTTGGTGATAAGACCAGTTTAGTTTTAGCACCACTGGTTGCTGCATGTGGTGGAAAAGTTGCAAAAATGAGTGGGAAGGGATTAGGACACACTGGGGGAACTATTGATAAGCTTGCTTCAATACCAGGGTTTTCAACACTTTTGGATAATGAGCGATTCATCAATCAAGTCAATGACATCAATCTTGCTATCATTGAACAAACTAAAGACTTAGTTCCGGCTGATAAAATACTGTATAGCCTACGTGATGTAACCGCAACCGTCCCTGCAATCCCACTGATTGCTTCTAGTATCATGTCAAAAAAGTTGGCATCTGGTGCTGATACCATCCTTTTGGATGTTAAGTATGGAGATGGTGCTTTTATGCACACACAACAAGATGCAGAGGCATTAGCAAAAGCCATGATTGCAATCGGAAAAAACAACCAAAAAGATACTCGAGCTATGATCACTAGTATGGATCAACCCTTAGGTTACTCAATTGGCAACGCATTGGAAGTCAAAGAAGCAATTGCTACGTTATCCAATGAAGGACCAGAGGATCTAAAAGAACTATGTGTAGAAGCAGCATCAATTATGCTTGTTCAAAGTCAAGTTTATCCCGATATCGACTCAGCTAAACAACGAGTGATTGAAGCTTTAGAAAAAGGGGAGGCATTGGCTAAACTAAAAGCCATGATTCAAGCACAAGATGGTGATCCTACGATAGTTGATCGTCCAAGTTTATTGCCTAAATCTAAAAATCGTACGGCCCAACTTGCAAAACATGAAGGCTATATAAGCAAAATTCATACCGAGCAATTAGGACTCCTTGCTATGGCACTTGGCGCAGGAAGAAAAGTCAAAGAAGACATCATTAATTACGGTGTTGGACTAGTTTTAACCGTAAAAGTAGGCGATTACGTCTCTAAAACTGATGCGATTTGCATGATTTATCATGATGAGCCACTTACTGAAGACTTCTTGTCTTTGTTACAGCAAGCATTTGAGTTTAGCATGGACAAACCTGCGTTATCACCATTAATTGCTTCATTGCTCGATTAAGTTTTATCGATATAGTAGGTATGCTATAATAGCGAAGGTGATACGATGTTTACAATAACAATTGAACAATTTGAAGGACCACTTGATTTAATGTTGTATTTAGTCAAAGAGAAGAAACTTGATCTTTTTGATTTGGATATCGCACAATTAATTGAGCAATACCAAGCCTACTTAAACCAAATGCAGCAAAACAAATTTGAAATTGCCACAGAGTATATTTCAGAGTTAGCTGGTCTTATTGAATACAAAAGCAAAAAGTTAATCCCAAGTGTTAAAGCCATCTATGATCCAGATCTTGAAGAAGAACCGATGTCAATCGTTGATCGATTATTGGCTTATGAGCAAGCAAAAAATGTTTCTTTCTTACTTAAAGAGCGTTATGAAAAGAGATTGCAATTTTTATCAAAACCAGCAACCACATTAAATGGCACCAAACCAGTGGTTGGGGAACACAAATCAGATGATTTGTTTAAAGCATTTAACAAGGTAATGGTACGCTTAAAAATAAGTCAGCCATTTGATATTAAAACCACAACAAAAGAACTTTCAGTAGCAGATCGAGTACACCATTTGAGACATATGATTTTAGGACTACCGATTACATTTACACTGGATGAATTGTTTCAAACCACACATGATATCCAAGAATTGATTGTTACATTTTTAGCCATTTTAGACATGATTCGTTTAAATGAGTTAACGTTCACTGTCGATGAGGATACCGTGTATTTACAAAGGAGCGTTTATGAGCAAGCTAATCACTAAAATAGAAGGATTAATCTATATTGCCGGCGATGAAGGAATTACACTACAGCAGCTTGCTGAGGCAACTCACGTGGATATGCTTGATGTTGAAAAAGAAATTGAAGCACTCAATCAACGTTACAAACAACAAGAAAGTGCCTTGCACATCATGCAATCTCAACAAACAGTGAAACTTGTTACCATTGATGATATCTATCCAACGTTGTCTTTTTATTTGCAACTAAAATCAACGCGACAATTATCACAATCTGCACTTGAAACATTGGCAATTATCGCATACAAGCAACCAGTTACACGAAATCAGATTGAAGAAATTCGTGGTGTAAACTGCGATTTGATGATTCGAAAGTTATTAGCACTGGATTTAATTTCAGAAGCAGGACGTGAAACAACACCAGGTAGACCTATACTATATGAGGTCACTTTAGAATTTTTAGATGTGTTTCATTTAATGAGTCTGGATGATTTACCAAAGTGGGAATCTTTATCATTAAGTGAAAGTGATGATTTATATGGCGGATAAACTCATTCGCTTGCACAAGTTAATGGCAAAATCAGGAATCGCATCATTGCGCAAAGCAGAAGAGATGATTGCTAAGGGGCGCGTCAGTGTCAATCATGTTGTTGTTGATCAACAAGGCATGATGGTAAAAGAAACAGATGAGATACGTGTGGATGGTCAACTGATTGAAAAAGAAACACTGGAGTACTATCTACTCAATAAGCCTTTAAACACAATTAGCACTGTATCAGATAACTTTAATCGAAAAAATGTCGTATCCTTTATTTCAACACAAGCCAAAATTTTTCCAATTGGTAGACTAGATAAAGATACAACGGGACTATTATTACTAACCAATGATGGACAATTTGCACACTTGATGATGCATCCTTCACACCACATTGAAAAAACCTATGAGGTGACCATTAAAGGGAATCTAGAAAAGAAACTATTGCGTCAATTGACGTTAGGTGTTTCACTAGATGATGGAACTTTATCAGATCCTTGTACAATTGAAGATGCTAAATACAACAAAAAGAGTCATCAATCAATTATTCGATTAACGATAACTCAAGGTAAAAACCGCATCGTTCGACGTATGTTTAAAGCAGTCAATCAAGAACTAACATCATTACATCGTGTTCGATATGGATTTTTAACACTAGATAAT
>CAYGIY010000042.1:0-10891 GCA_964350055.1 uncultured Erysipelothrix sp. | reverse complement strand
GTATTAATTTTATGGAGATATTATGACAAAAACATTACAAAAACCAACAATAACAGCGCGATCAATTAGTGAAAAAGATAAATATCACGTGATCATCTTACTGGCTTTAATCGTTTTTTTATCTGGTTTTCTTTTTAGTTCGCCACAAGAAATCATACAAGGAATAGTTCAGCTCGTGCAATCACCATCGATTTTGGTCAGTGATTATTTTGCAATCGCAAATATTGGAGCAGCACTTGTTAATGCTGGTATCTTGATGCTTATCGCCATTACAATTGCTCATCTAGCAAAAGCAAGCATGAATGGGCCAGTCATTGCAGCAGTATTGACCATTGGTGGATTTGCATTGTTTGGTAAGAACATCTACAACATTTGGCCAATTTTTATTGGTGTTTGGCTTTTTGCAACCTACCAAAAAGAATCATTTGGTAAATTCATATTACCAGCTTTGTTTGGGACTGCTTTAGGACCGTTGGTGAGTCAAGTCACATTTGGTTTTGGATTTGCACAACCACTAGGCTATATTCTTGGGATCATCTTTGGAATCATGGCAGGATTTGTTTTACCACCACTTGCCAATCATTTTGTGCGCTTTCATCAAGGATTTAATCTATACAACATTGGATTTACCGCAGGCATCATTGGCATGATTTTTATGTCATTTTTTCGAGCGTATGGATTACAAAATCCTCCTACTTTATTTGCTTATCAAGGAGGAAATGTCATCCTAACAATCTCATTGATGGCTTTTTTCACTTTAATTCTAATCATCGGTATCATAAAATCCACAAACTTATGGTATCATTTAAAAAACATTACCTCCCAATCAGGACGTTTGGTATCAGACTTTGTCACAACGGATGGGTTTGGTGCCTCTTTGGTTAATATGGCACTTGTTGGGTATTTGTCTACCATATACGTGTTACTAGTTGGTGGTCAGCTCAATGGTGCAACCATTGGTGGTATTTTTACCATCGTGGGGTTTGGGGCATTTGGTAAACACCCAAAAAACATTATTCCAATCTTTGTGGGAGTGTATCTTGGGGCAACCTTAAAGATTTTTGAAGTCAATGCAACCGGGGCCGTTTTGGCGGCATTATTTGGGACTACGTTGGCACCTATTGCTGGTGCTTATGGTTGGTTTTATGGTATTATTGCAGGATTTTTCCATATAGCAGTGGTCATGAATGTTGGTTATTTACATGGTGGCATTAATTTATACAATAATGGGTTTGCCGGTGGCTTTGTTGCTGCTGTGCTTGTGCCAATCATCAATTCAATTCAAAAAAATAAAATGGAGTAAGGGGGACAAAACATGTCACACGAGTACAACAAAGCAGTTAAAATGTTAGAGGAAGTGATTCAGTATTTTATCAGTCACCAAATGACGGAACTTGAGATGAAACTATCCATTTTAAATGATGTGTCTGAAATTGTAGTCAGTGGGTTAACCAAGGCGCAACCTGATGATTTAGATCAAGTCAGTCAATCACTGAATACTCCAAGACAACCAGAAGTTGAAGAGTATTATTGGCGACTTTTAGGTGGCAATAATAAAACAGAACAATTGCATCTTTTAGGCGCATTAGTCGATGAAGTTAAAATTATGTATGAAGATTACCGCTTAACATTAACCTTGATTCGTAGAAAATAACGTACCCGTAGGTACGTTATTTTAATGATTTATGGTTAAGATGGATACTTGAAATTGCCTAGGAAATGTTGTGTCGTGTGCTTTCGATTTGTCGTTGTATTTCGATCATAGAATAAACGATAAATCCAAACAAACAACAGATGAGTATGAGCATGATAATCATCATCAAATAGTAATCATTTCGATAAGAATGGATAAAAAGGACAACAAAAAATGCGCATAAAGCAATTAAAAGAAAGCCTGAAGTTAACACAACAAAGGCTTTTGCCCATTTGTTTTTTGAATTTGCTAAAATATGTAAAAACATTTCGACAAAAAATGCAATAACTTCCATGTAAGTACCTCGCTTAGATTAGTATAACATAAGATGACTTATTGACACATAACTTAAGTCTATTTAAGATAGTATACAAAGGAAACAGGGGATATCATCATGCGTTTGTTTGTTGCTTTATTACTACCAGATTGTATCAAAATACAATTGTCTCAAGCTCAAACGCATCTTAAACCATTAGGGCTGCGTGGAAACTACACAACATATGACAACATGCACATGACGCTTGTCTTTATTGGTGATGTTTCTATTTTTGATGTTGAGGTTATTGAGCATGCTTTGAGTGATGTAAACGTAACACCATTTACGCTAAGTATTGCACAACTCGATTGTTTTTATAAACGTAGTGGTGATATTTGGTGGTGTGCAATTGAACACAATCTTCACTTAATCAAACTGCAAACACAAATAACTCAAGCACTAAATGATTATGATATTGCTTTTGAAAAACGACCATTTAAGCCACATATCACGATTGCTCGTCAATTTAAAGCAAAATCAAACACACCACTTGTCTTGCCTCTGCTTGAAAAATTAAGTGTTGAAGTGACTTCTTTTGCGCTTATGGAATCCACTCGGATTAAAGGAGACTTGGTGTATCGTCCCATTGCTATTTTTGATTAGAAGCTAAATCTTTTCTTAAATACACGACATTTTTAAGAGGATTATTATAATAGGCATCTATTTTGTAGAAGCCAATTTTCTTATATAGGTTAATTGCAGGTGTCATTGATGAAAGTGTATCCAAAAGCAAGGTTTGATACCCTAATGTATAGGAACACGCAATGATTTTATTCATCAGGTTTAAAGCGATGTGTTGTTTTCGATAGCTTGGATTAACGTACAATCGTTTGATCTCACCGATTGCATCACTAAATTTTCTAAGAGCAACACACCCAATCGCGACACCTTGATCATAAGCAACACAAAGACAGCCATCTGGCGGACCATATTTACCTGGAAGTGATGTGAGTTCATCTTGAAAATCTTGAAATGATAAGTCAATGTTAAGTTCTTGATGATATTTTAAAAAGAGATGTCTTACATCGTCAATTGAAACATTTTTTGATACAATCGTGATTTTCATGGAATCTCCTTAGCTTTATTTTACAAAGTCATACACAGTTTGTATATAAAAAAAAGATGCTTAGCATCTTATCGTATCAATAGCATTAAGCTAATGACAATGGGAGTTAGATTGATTCTTTTTGTTTTAACATTCAATTGAAATGTTATTTCAAGAATTGTCGCAATTTTATCTGCAATGCTCACAACCCAAGCTTCTTTGCTTTTAGGTCTTGTAGTACCAATAGGCCACATATGACTGACGATGACATCTTCCATCAATGGTGTAACCTCTGTTATTGTTTTTGCATTGAGTAATGCTTGTTGGGGATGAACATTGACATGATTACCTTTAACAGGTTGTTCCGTACGCCAGTTGTATAAAAAGAAATCATGCAACATGGCTGCTCTTACGATGTCTTGTATATTGAGTTTCAACTTCTTTCCTAATAAAAAAGCGTAGTATGCAACATTGATAGAATGTTGGTAACGGCTTGTGCTCATGTGTTGAGAATACTCATCAAGTTGTTTAACTTTCTCATGATGTACAAGATCTGCAATCATATCGTAGAAGTTGGAATCTTCAGTTGAAGTAAGAAGGTTAACCTTAGAATAAATAGCGTTCATAGGACTCCTTTATATTTTCAAATTCCTGTGAACTATAACACCTTTAAAATTAAATAGCAACACCTTCACACAAACTTCACCATGTAAGGCCTTACATCGTCAACAATAGAAATGACCAGGGGTAACTGGTCATTGTATGTAATATTGTGATTGCTTCATTATCTTGTTTTAATCTCAAATTCAATGTGGTAGTCAACGACGCCATCATCATAATGCAGTGTTTTTGTAATGCGATACATACCATCTTTTAAGTTGTCATAATAAAATGATAAATCGATGGTTTCACTGACACGTTGGTTTGGGCTAAGAATATAAGCAATCAAAATAAAGGCCATCTGTTCTTTCATTGGGATTAGTGTCCACTGACCATTGTCATATTTTGAAAGTTCAAATGAAACACCATATGTTGCTTCTTGATTTTTGGGGTTCTCAATAAAAAACGTCAGCGGTTGTAAAACATCTTCAACAAGAAGTCGATCATCAGGATTAGTATTTAAATCTTGTTTGTTAGTTGCTGATAAAGCGGTGCATCCAGCTAACAATACAATCAAAACAAGTATCAATAGTTGTTTCATAGAGTGCCTCCGGTTACCATATTTATATCATAAGTGATTTAAGATGACACGTTTTAGCGATGACTTGCGAAAAAACAGAAATAAGTTGCATTGATTCAGTGATTCTAAATCATGATAAAATAGAGATGACAAGGAGACTATCATGATCCGTTTGACAAAATACAATGCAATGACACATCTTTATGAGTTAAACCAAGACCAATCAAGTCTTGAAGCAGTCATGCAACGATGTGGTGTTTTTGAAGATTTTTATGTGGATATCATCACCCAACAACAAACCATTGAAGATGAGATGGCTATTTTAAAACAAGAAAAAAAAGAGAAATCATTAAGATTTCGCGAGTTATTCTATCAGAAGATATTGCATCAAACCATGTTATCATACTTAAATGAATACAAGTTTTAATCAACCAATCCCAGACGTTTTACAAAAGGATGAAATTGATGCATCAATCGAGCGATGAGTGGTCCAAATAAAAGCATACCGATGATTGTTCCTTCACGAACAGGGCTTTGGTATTGAAAGATAAACGCAATTAAAATAGCACCAACGATACAGACAAGGTCTACGAGTTGTCTTAATGTTCCAAATTTGATGTTTGTCTTTTCAGCCACAACCATACAGGCAGCTTCTAATGGAAAGCTTAGAAAATTAATTGACATGATCATCGAGACAGCCACAATGACAATAAAGAGCGATAACATAAACAAAGCCAAGTTAATGATGTAGATATCAATGATAAAAAGAGTGAATACTTGATAATACAAGATGTTGACAACCAAACCTAACAGAATGGCCATGCCAATTTGTAAAAAAGAAAGTGGATTGAACTTCTTTTTTAAAATGATTAATTGCAATAAGACACAACTGAGGTTCATCAACATGGAAAAAGTTCCGACTTTTATCCCAGTCACCAATGAAGAAGCTTGGCTAATTGCATCCCATGCCCCAACACCAACCGCTGCTTTTAAGCCTAATGCAACACCTGTTGCTGCAATAATGATAAAGAATGAGGTAAATGTAATTTTCTTGAATAACAATGTCATGATGAGCCTCTTTTTGATATGATGATTGTAGTGTGATTACAACCATAAATATAGCACAAAGTCACTATGAAAAGTAGAGAGAAAGAGGTGTTTTATGAATGAGACATTAGCCTTATTGTACAATAGAAAAAGTACACGAGTCTTTTTAGATGAGAAGATTGATAAACAGACAAAAGATATGATACTTCACGCAGCAACACAAGCACCTACCGCGGGCAATAAAATGCTGTATGCAATTATTGATGTGACAGATCAAGCCATCAAAGACCAACTTGCAATCAGTTGTGATCATCAGCCATTTATTAAACAAGCACCTATGGTGTTGGTGTTTTGTGCGGATTATCAACGGTTTTATGATGGGGCGCGCTATTTTGTGGATGAACATGTTCGTACCCCTGAGGTCGGTGATTTGTTTCTTAGCATGAGTGATACATTAATAGCCGCACATCATGCGGTCATTGCTGCTGATTCATTGGGTATTGGTTCATGTTATATTGGCGATATTATTGAAAATTTTGAATTTCATCAAAAACTGTTTCAACTACCACGGTTTGTTCTTCCGATTGCCATGGTGGTGTTTGGTTATCCAAATCAAGCACAAATAGATCGATTAAAGCCAAAACGTTTTGATGCTCAATTTATCACACACCAAAACACATACAAGCCATTATCAAAAAAGCAACATGAAGTGATGATTCAAACACGACATGAGCAAACAAACTTAAGTCACATCGATGCGCATGCTTATTACTTTGATTATGTCAATCGAAAATACCTGGCTGATTTTTCAAAGGAAATGAATCGATCTGTTAACATCATGTTGCAACAATTCTTAAATCATAAATAGAAAAACACATCAAACATGACTATGGGATTGATTGAAAAGCATGGTTGAGCATGTTAAAGTGAGTTGACGTTGTTGATTAGAGAAGGTGTATGATGAGAGATATTGTTTTAATCCTAGTTTTACAATTAATGTATGTGCCCATGTTGGCATTAAGAACAATCAGTATGGTCAAAAAATTAAAAGTGCTGACTGCTTTTTTTGGGTTTCTTGAAAGCATTATTTATGTGTTTGGCTTAGCCATTGTATTAACAGGTGATCAAACACTTATTAGCATGCTGGTGTATGCCGTAGGATTTTCATTGGGTTTAATTGTTGGAATTCAAGTTGAAAACAAGATTGCAATTGGTTATGTTTCCTTTCTTGTTAATATCAAAGAAAAAAACACTGAGTTGATTGATGCCTTACGTGAACGCGGGTTTGGTGTTACTGTCTTTGATGGTGAAGGACGTGACGGAATCCGTTATCGTTTGGATATTTTAACAAGACGATCACAGGAAGCAGAACTATTAAAACTAATTGAATACTTTGAGCCCTATGCATTTGTGTTGGCTTATGAGCCTACACGATTTAAAGGTGGTTTTATGGAAGTGATTATGAAAAAGCAAATGGGCATGTTAAAGCGCTTTAAACCCAAACCATTACCAATGGAACAAGAAGACGAACAAATGGGTTGGCTTAAAAAGACAGCTGAAGGCATTGTTAGTGAAGTGCAAGAACTGGTCGTTTCAGATCATGAAGATGAACCTTTACAATAGTGAAAATGACTAATAAACATAGTATAATGAATACAAAGAGGAACCATATGAAACGACTAGAAAATATTCCACCAGAGTTTGAAGCAATCAAAGATGATAACGAGACAATTTTTTGGAGTAGCAAGCCCACATTTATACCATTTGTGGCAACAGGTATTCCATTTTTAATCGTTGGAATCATTTGGGGCATCATTGACTTTAGTATTTTTAGAAATGGATTCATGTATTTGGGGGGCTGGCTAAATTTATTCATGTTGCTGCATTTATTTCCATTTTATGGAAGCATCATCAACATGATTCGCTTGGTGCTTGTAAGCAACAACACCTATTATGCCTATACCAATAGGCGTTTGATGCTTCGCACTGGCTTTTTTGGAACAGACTTTAAAACCATTGATTATGATAAGATCCAAAACATTGAAGTCAATGTCAATCCACTTGAACGCGTGCTTAATGTAGGGACAATCAAAATATACACGGGTGAAGTTGGACGCTCAAAAAATGGAACGTACTCTATTTACACACGATTTATTGGTATTAAAAACCCCTATGAAGTATTTAAACAACTCAAACAAGTGTCACTCGATATCAAAACGGATTGGAGTTTTCCAAATGATATGAGGCCAGATCGTAATCCCGGATATCAAACCAATTATAAAAAATAAACAGACTTCCAATCTTTAAGTTGGAAGTTTTTAAAAGGAGATGAAAATGAAACGACTCATATTGTTTAGACATGCTGATGCAGAGCCTATGCAAGAGAATGTGGATGATGCAACACGTCACTTAACCAACCGTGGCATTCAGTCCATGCATGATATTGAAAAAACACTGACGCGATTGCTTAAATCATATGAATCGGTAATTGTCATTTCATCTGAGTATCAACGTGCAATCCAAACAGGCAATATGATTGCCTCTATGATTGGTGGTGTTGTCAATGACACCTATGCAAGTATTCAAGAGGGAGACTTTGAGAGTCTGATGAGCACAGTGCATCAATACCATCAAGAATGTGTGGTGGTTGTTGGACACCAACCCTATCTCAGTGATTTTGCTTATGAATTAGCCGATGTTATGATTCCATTTAGAAAATCATCAGCGGCATGCTTTAAGGTGGATCAAGAGTTTGTTCAGTTTGAGTGGTATTTGACACAAGGTGCCATGAAGCGCTTATGAAACCTAATAAAATAAGTGTTCAAGTCGAGCATCAGCACACATCTTATCAAATGATTGACCAAGTGATTCATGATTGCTGTAAAAGTATACGATACTATGCTAATTTGATTGATCAAGGAAATAATGACATGGATATCATCCATCAATACCGAGTCTCAATACGACTGACAAGGTCGATGTTGGGATTGTTTAAAAAACAGCTTGATAAGAAGCAGCATAAGCAAATCAATCAATCATTGAAACTATTAGCGCAGCATTTTGCACGTGTTAGAGAAATAGATGTCATCATGCAAATGTATCAAGACAACAAAGACATTTTTAGCGCTCAAAAAGATGATCTCTATCGAATAATTGATGATTTACAACGTGATGCACGCATGGATGCACTATCAACCTTTGATCGTAAGTTAACGTATCTTGTCATAGATCAAATCAAGCAAATCATCATTTCTCCGCAAGTGATCTCTAAGTTAGAACAATTAAATTTAGAAGAATTTATAAATCAAGTGATCAAAAAAAGCATGAAAAAAGCAGTCATTGCAAAAAAACATATATCAAAAACAGATGATCAAACGATACATGAGTATCGTCTTAGATTAAAGAAGATACGGTATGCAATGCAAGTGTTTTTACCCCTGATAAAACTAGAGTATCAACACCAACTTGAAAGCTTAAAACAACAAAGTGATGATTTAGGTTTGATTTGCGATGTGGCTGTGTTGCATCATGTTTTAGAGCATGTCAAAGACCCGCAGGCTCAAGATGTCATCAATTCTTTTTTAATTTACATGGAAATCAAATCAAAACAGATCAAACACAAATACTTCAACAATTAATCCCACTGATGTGGGATTTTTTTTAGTAAAATGTATGTGTAGTTAGTGTTTAAAATAAGATATTTAATGGATATTAATTTGCTTTTTTACATTGACATATGATGTGAGTAGCCTACAATAATTAAAAAGGAGTTACCCTATGGAACCGGTATTAAACATGTTGTTGCAAAATGCGCGCTTATCCACCTATGACATTGGTCAAGTGTGCAACATTAGTGAAGAAGAAGTAGAAAGCATGATTGCTTATTATGAAGAAAGTGGCATCATTGTTGGTTATCGTCCCATCATTGACATGACCAAACTTAAACCACCGAGAGTTGCTGCGATGATTGAAGTAAAGACAAATCCAAAAAAAGACATTGGATTTGATGGTGTTGTCGATATTCTGTTGGCTTATGAAGAAGTTGAAAGTGTGTATTTAATGGCTGGTGAATATGATTTGGCAGTTTATGTTGTTGGTGAAACGATGATGGATGTTGCAAATTTTGTTTCTCGCAAGTGTGCAACACTAGAAGGGGTTGTGTCAACGTCCACTCATTTTGTATTGGAAAAATACAAAGAGTTAGGGTTTAATTTTAAAAAGACCATTGATCCACGAGAGAAGATGAGTGTATGAATCAATACACACAAAAACTCAACAAAGAAGGGATTCGGAAATTCTTCAAAATAGCATCAGAGTATGATGATGTGATTTCATTGACCATAGGTGAACCTGATTTTTCCACACCTTATCATATTAGAGAAGTTGCCATCCAAGCATTGCAGCAAGGGAAAACATGGTATGCACCGGTGGAAGGGTTTAAAGTGCTTAAAGATGAGGTAGCACATTATTTAAATCGAAAGTTTAACTGTGTATATGATAGTGAGTCTGAAATTCTTATCACGGTGGGTGCTAGTGAGGCTCTTGATCTCATATTTCGATCGTATGTTAATCCAGATGATGATGTGTTGGTGTTTCAACCATCATTTGTATCATATGAACCACTTGCACAGCTTACAGGAGCCAATGTGATTATTGTGGACACAACCATTGATGATGACTTTAAGATCACCCCAACACTACTAAAAGAGTCGTTGACACCAAAGACAACATTGATGATCATGTCATATCCAAATAACCCAACCGGGGCAACGATGAATCACGATGATTATCAAGCACTTCTTCCTGTTTTGAAAGATTATCAAGGTGTGATTGTCTCTGATGAAATCTATGCTGAACTGACCTACCAGCATGAACATGCAAGTTTGGCGATGTTTGAACAAACGCGTAATCAAGTGGTACTCATCAATGGATTTTCAAAGGCGTATGCAATGACAGGGTGGCGCTTGGGTTTTGTGTGTGCACCAACACACCTACTAGAACCTATGATTACCATTCATCAGTATAGTTTAATGTGCTCACCAACCCTCAGTCAATTTGCAGGGATTGAAGCATTAAGAAATGGTGATCAAGGAATTTTAGATATGAAAGAACAATACATGTTGCGTCAACAATATTTAATCAATCGATTAAATGATATCGGGTTAAAACCATTTAAGCCAAGTGGTGCTTTTTATGTGTTTGTTGATATCACATCGACAAACATGTCCAGTGAAGCTTTTTGCTTTAATTTACTAAAACAAGAGCATGTCGCTGTTATACCTGGTCATGCATTTGGTAAAAGTGGGGAAGGGTTTATTCGAATTTCTTACTCCTATTCATTAGCTCATCTGAAACAAGCACTCGATAAAATTGAACGATTTATCACAAATCTGTGACATTTTCTGTTTTTTTCTTTAGAATTTGGTATAATCAAACCCAGAGGTACATCATGAATCAAAATAAAAAAGAGAAGTACCACCATTTATTTGAGGCGATTTTACAACTTGAAACTATCGAGGAGTGTGAACGATTCTTTGAAGATTTGTGCACAATCCGTGAATTAATAGACATGAGCGATCGTTTAGAAGTTGCAGAATACCTATTAGATGG
>CAYGIY010000041.1:0-10898 GCA_964350055.1 uncultured Erysipelothrix sp. | reverse complement strand
ACAAAATTCTTTGCTTTACTTGGAACAGCTGCCATGAGTGCCGTGTTATTTTATGGCTTTACTGTGGGAGATTTTTTCATTGATGGTGGTATGATTTTAGAAAATCCGTGGGGAATTGTGTCATTAGTCGATTTATACACTGGATTTGTTCTCTTTTCAATTTGGATTGTCTATCGTGAACACAACATAATTGCCATGATTTTATGGGTAACTGCGATGATGGTTTTTGGTTTTTTGACCGGAAGCATCTATGTTCTATGGGCTGCCATATCAAGTAAAGGCGATGTTCTTGGCTTTTTTCTAGGAAAGAACAAAGCAAATTATGTCAACTAAAAACACATCTCTCGATGTGTTTTAATTTACTTAAACTATTGAGTTACCAATTGTTTTTTATCTTGATATAGCACAAAAGCAAAGACGAGTTGCAACACACTTCCTAAGGTTGGTGCCAGTGCAATGATTATAGCCCCCATAACAGGGATAAAACCAAAGACACCCAAAACTAAACTGATAATCCCTGCAACAAGCGAGATCAAAATACTAATCAACACTAAAGTGAAAAAACATTTTTTTGCTACTCTGATTGACTGTCTAAAACCATCGATGATTTCATAATTGTCAATGACCATTGCAGCAAACCAGAATGATGTTAAAACAGAAACAACAATCATCAACACACCCAAAGTTATTAGTCCAATAAATGCAAGCGCAATTCCGATCTCACCTATCATAAATGCTAAGGCGATTAGTACCAATAAAACTAAAAATCCTAAGATACTCATTGCAGCTAATAAAACAATTCTTCCTAGAAAAAACAAAACATATTTTAAGATATTTTCACTAAAAGCAGGAACAAAATTTTCAATTGTGATGACTTGGTCTTCAAGTCCTCTTTTGATTAATCCTGCTGTCATTGGTTGTGTCACAAATTGAAACAAAGTAGCAAGTGCACTGCCACCCACAGCAACCGTACCTAGATAAGCAAAAGTTGGTATTAGTTGTTCAAATGAAAACTCACTTGAGTCTCTAAATAGTTCTGTGATGGTTGATAATTGAAGCATTGGTGATGTTGCCGTTCCTACTAATAAACTGACAACAAAAGCCCCAACTAACATGGGTAAAAGAATCAAATAATGCTTAATTGTAAACTGAATGGACTGTTCTAAATATTTCATAATTTATCTCGCTTTCTATTTATTTGGGTTTTTGAATTTGAATTTGAGCATGCTGATGCAGAAAATACTTCACTGCATGATAGTTATGACTGTTGCATTGCACTAAAAACCGACGATAGGAATCAATTAAAACAAGCTTGAACTGTTCTGGATAAGCAACAACCGATTTTACATGAATCAATCGCATCATTTGTTTTTGATTCGCTGCAGCCAATAGTCCAATCCCCATCACTGTTGTGTTTTTTGCAAAGAATCCTGTGATCGTTGTAGTCCAATTCACCCAACAATTAATTTTCTTCTGTTGATCTGATAGTTCCATCTTGATTCTGTTTTGATCAAGATGATAACGCACATTCATTCGATTTTGATAAACAAATCCGATAAATAAAACACTTACTAAAAATAAAACACCAATTAGGAGCAATCCATACCATGCTGAGTTATCACTGGTTTGACTTGCAACCCATATTAAAAACACAATCAAAACACCAAATGGTATCCCAATTGCTATTGCCAACTGTTTAAACACCGTTTTATCCTTGTAAAGATGAATCATCGCTTCCCATTGATAAACATTTTCCATCGCTATATAGTGGAGATTTGCAATAGTAGCAATACGTTTTTGTAGTTGCATGTTAGAGATAACAAACACCATAGAATGTAAGTCTACCATTTGAAAATTTATTTTTTAAATGGTTTTAGTTAAGCATGTTTACACAAATGTCACCATGGTATCATTTTTTAACTAACGTACACACTCTTCTCCATCCTTCCTTTTAATCCTACTTGATCTACATCATATCCTTATAAGTAACTTACATCATCGGACTCTTAATCATGGTCTTTTATCGTCTTCTTTAATTAATCTTGTGATGATAAACACAAAAAACTCGTCTTGCTCATCAGCTGGTTTCCCATACAAACCACAAAACATAAAATCCCCCTATGTTTTCAACTCATAATGAAAAAAATCCTATAATTAGCAACATTATAACGAATTTTATTGATGATGTGAAATAATTCCTTGATGCCTTGTTGTCTTAAAATCATTTAATCATAATTTATTAACCTTGATCATACTTCTCATAACCCATATTAGATGTCAATCTTTTGCATAATCGCAATGTTAGATATGTTTCTAACATAACGGAAATTTATGTCTAATAAAGAAACAATATTTAAAAGTTTATTAATCTACTAGGGTGTGTTTACTCAAAACAATATCTAAGGTTTATCGGAATAAATATTGTTAATCGATTCGGTAAACTGATTGATAGGATTGTTTTTAGTTAAACAGCAATCGTTTCTCCATTTAGGCCTGCCATCTATTCTATTTGTGCCTCTTTTTGAGCATGGATTGAATCATAATTGTTCTTTAAAAAGTTTTGAACCTTAAAATAATCTGCTAACAATCGAAATCGACGCGTTTTCATCCATGCTCCTTTTTCCATTAAACAGTTGGTCTACAAGGTTACTGTTTAATCATTTGGATACCGATACAATTTAAGCCTGTGTGACTTGCAATTACCGCAACAATCTCTTCAATGACAATCACACTCTCATCATATCCATGCTTAATCAATTCATTTTTAGTTTCTAAGGCACGATCATAACAATCAGTATGACCAACATAAACAAATACTTTTTCATCTTTTAGATGCTTTTTTAATGCTTTAATCGCAACAGATACAGCCTTTGTATCCGTGCGCACTTTATCATAAACATCAACCTTTCCATTGGTTGGATAGCCAAGATGAAGAATGGGACGTATCTTTAAAAGTGTGGCTAGTGAAGCTGCTGTTGGTGTCAAACGACCACCGGCTTTTAAATGCTGAAGATCTCCAGGTATAATCATTGAATAGGCTGATTCTAATGTGGGTTGTAGTGCTTGTTTGATTGAGTTTGCGTCTAATCCTTGATCGACTTTTGATTTGACACATTTTGCAATATGCTTTTGTAAAAACATAGTTGTGTATGTTTCAATCATGGTTATTGGTATATTCTTTTCTTGACTAGCTTGCATAAAGTAATCATAGGTCGATGATAAACTACGTGATAATGGAATTGCTATGATTTCATCAAATCCATCGTCAATGATTTCATCAAACTTGCTTAATATACTTGCAAATGTTGGTGTTGATGTTTTGGGTACCTTTTTTTGTTTTAGTTGTTCAATAAGCTGATTTGTTGTCATCGTGATGCCATCGTCATATGCTTGATTATCAATCATCACTTGCAAAGGAATGACATAAATTCCCCACTCTTTTCCTTGTTGTATGCTCATGCCACTGCCTGAATCAGTTAATACTGCAATTTTTTTCATCACTATTCTCCTATACATCCATCATATATAACTCATTACATTTTACGTGAAAATCAAACAAAATCAACAGATTTCGGCTTCTTCACACAAACTTTTCAATGTTAAACACTTATAAGAGTCCCTTGTTTTTGATATGATAGGTTAGAAAGAATCGTCATTGTTAGAGTATGTATGTTGTCAGATATCTAAAAATATACACCTAATGCATGTCGAGCATGGTAGAATGGAGAACAATATGAAAAGATCATACAAAGTGATAGCATTGCTTATTTTACTTGTTTTACTAACCGGATGCATGGCTGGCATTAGTCCACAATTTGACACTCAACAGGCAGGCTTTTTCTATGGTATTTGGCATGGATGGCTTGCTCCTTTATCGTTGATTTTAAAGTTTTTCAATCCCGAGCATTCCATATATGAAATTAACAATACTGGATTAGGTTATGAGTTTGGGTTTTATATGGCCATTATTAGTGGGTTTGGTGGTCTTTCATTAGCAAGAAAAAAGCGATAATCATTGGTTTTATCTTGTGAACAATTTATAATATAGTCATCAAGACCCCCTTTTGTTGTCTTGGAAAGGACACATTATGAGAATTATCTCTGATACAACTTGTCATTTGATGGTTGATGAAGCAAAGCGAGAGCAGATAATTTTAGTCGCCAACCAAATTGTCTATAAAGATAAAACATTTCGTGATTACCTTGACATTGATTCTGCTTCATTTATGAAGCTACTTGAACATGATTTTGCGACAACATCACAACCCGCAATTGGTGAGGTGATGAAAGCATATGAAGCAACACGGCCAGAAGAAACACTTCATATCACAACAGGCAAAGGATTGAGTTCTGCTTATGATTCTGCAAGTGGTGTCAAAAACAGCATCCAGGCAGATCATGTTACAGTATTTAGTTCGCGTTCAGTCGCTGGACCTAATCGCTACATCACACTATTAGCTAGCAAACTTAGTAAACTTAACATGTCAAAAGTAGAGATTATCGAACGTTTACAACGTTGTGTCAATGACACACAGTCTTATGTGATTCCAGTTAATTTCAAGTTTCTACAAAATTCTGGTCGCTTAACCGCACCTGCGGCAATACTTGGTGGCTTTTTGAAATTAAAGCCTGTAATGGCACAGTCAACAGATAAACTAAAGATTGATAAGTTTGCAATCACACGCACATGGCCAAGTGCAATTAAAAGTGTTGTTGATGATTTAGTGAAGCGTGGTGTTGATTTTAAACACAAAATATATGTCTTGCATGCATTTAATAAAGCAAGTGCAGCAATGGCAATCAATGCCATTAAAGAGCGCATATCAAATGCAGATATTGAATCATTTGTACTAGCACCAGCCATGATCACCCATGGCGGTCCAGAATGTTTGGTCATTCAATACATACTAAAGGACAATATCTACGACAAGTAAATAGAATGTTTGTTTAAATGAGTGATTTTCAATTCATTTATGTCATGTCATACGCTTTATTAATGACCTTTCATGCTTTTTTAATGAGATTTTAATGAACCTTGAATTTCTCTTTAAGATTTGATTGGTAGAATGACCTCAGTCAGATGAAAGGAGATCATGATGATGATCACATTAGAACAAGTTGAAAAACTAAAAGAAGTAACAGGTGTTACTTATAACGAAGCAAAAGAAGTATTAGAACAAACACAGGGAGATTTACTAGAAGCCGTCTTACACTTAGAAAGACAAGGCAAAGTAAAGAGACCACAAAATGATGGGTTTGCTAAATCAACGACAACACCAAAAGAAGAACCAGTAAAAGCTAAAAAGCAAGAACAATCGGATTCATTCCAAAAATTCATTGAATGGGTTAAGCGTGTGATTCACCTTGGAAATATCAACGATTTCGTTGTTTATAAAGAGGATGCCACAACACTATCAATTCCATTAACAATCTTTGTATTATTGCTCATGTTTGGATTCTGGATTATATTCCCACTTGTCGTTGTTGGTTTATTCTTTGGTTACCGTTACCGTTTTAGCGGACCAAACTTCAAAGATGAACGTCTAAACAGAACGGTTGACACCATTGCAGATGCTACCATTAAAACGGGTGAAGCTGTAAAAGATGCTGTCAATAATCTATCAAAAGAGTTCAAAAGGGAAAACAATCAAAATGAAGAAGATTCTGCTGATTGAAGATGAGCCACAAATTGCTCGCTTTGTCCAATTAGAATTACGTCATGAAGGTTACCAAGTTGAGGTAGCAAATGATGGTCGCGATGGGCTTGAATTATTCAAAGCCCATCCTTTTGACTTGGTTTTATTGGATATCATGTTGCCTTCTATCAATGGAATTGAAGTCTTGCGAAGAATTCGACAAACCTCTCAGATTCCAATCATCATGTTAACGGCACGCGATAGCGTGATTGATAAAGTATCTGGCCTTGATGGTGGTGCTGATGATTATATGACAAAGCCATTTGCCATTGAAGAACTATTGGCTCGTATTCGCAGTGTACTAAGAAAGCAAGTCGTTGCGCCTTCCACTGTTTTAAGTCATCAAGACTTGTCATTGGATCTAGATCAACACACATGTTCAATAAAAGGACAAATCATTGAGTTAACGAAAAAAGAATATGATTTACTCCAAATGTTATTAGAAAATAAAAACCATGTGTTAACACGTGAGTTACTTCTAGAAAAAATATGGGGTTATGAATTTGATGGATCGACCAATGCGGTGGATGTGTACATTCGTTATTTAAGAGCAAAGATTGAAGAACCATTTAATTTAAAAATTATACAAACAATACGCGGTGTAGGATACATAATCAAAGATGAGTCATAAACAACCCTCTTTAAAAACTGAAAAATCACGTTCTTCGATTGCATGGTCGCTGAATTTTTCGTTGTTTAAATCGTTGCTATTTGCGATGATTAATATCAATCTCATGATACTTTTAATTTTTAGTTTTATTAGATTGACATTAATTGAAAACGATATTGCACAGTTTTCTCATACGATTATCGTGGATAATCAACAAACACCAACTCATGATTTACCACAACATTATGATGTGACGTTTGTTTTTAACAATCGCACATCCACTTGGACCAATCTATTATTTAGTCATTCCCAGTTAGAACAAGTCATTAGCCGTAAAATATCGTTTCCAAATCTATGGTCATTTTCACTGTTTAATAAGTTTAGTGAGTCAAGTTATGTGGTGACCATCCGGTTTAATCAACAACCAATTCAAGTTGAATATGATTTAGCACCTGATTTGGATCTTTTTTGGACTTACTTTAAATGGTTACTTTTAATAGAGCTTATCGTTTTAGTATCGTATACACTCAAGCATACAAAAAAAGTAAAGCGTGCGCTTCACCCCTTGTCACAACTCGCTTCTTCAACAAAAAGTTTGCAACAAGATGTATCCAATCTTGCGGTATCTGCTGATGCTAACCAACTAAAATCAATTGCTGGTGCGATTGAAAGAATTGATGCCCAACGTTTAGATAAACATGTCTTTGTTGAGAGTTCCCAAGAAGAACTACAAGAAATTACAGCAGCCATCAATGACATGCTGGTTCGAATCAATCAAGCCGTGCAATCACAAACAAGATTTGTTTCTGATGCATCGCATGAACTAAGAACACCAATAGCCGTCATACAAGGTTACATTAATCTATTGGATCGCTGGGGCAAAGATGACCCACAAACACTCCAAGAATCCATTGATGCTATTAAAAATGAAACAGAAAACATGAAAGCACTTGTTGAACACCTCTTGTTTTTAGCACGTGGTGATAATGAGACCATTCAACTACAACTTGAAACATTTGATGTGGTTGAACATATTTTAGAAACAATCAAAGAAATGAAATTCATTGATCCTGATCGAGAGTTTATTTTTGAACAACAAGAGCCCCTATCATTAACAGCGGATAAACAACTCTTTAAACAAACATGTCGTATCTTGATCGATAACAGCATGAAATACTCCAAATCCACTGAACCAATCATCATTCGATGTGAAAAAGACAGCACACACACAATCATAACAATTCAAGATCAAGGAATTGGTATTAAAGCTGCAGATGTCTCACGAATCTTTGATCGCTTTTATCGCTCTGATCCTGCTAGAGGTGCTAAAGCCAAAGGTTCAGGATTAGGTTTGGCGATTGCCAAATGGATTGTCGATAAACATGATGGATATATGGAAGTTATTTCACGTGAAGGCATTGGTACCCGCATGATGTTATACTTTAAAAATCAATGATTTCACTTCTAAACTAGCATATTAGATAAAATGAGTCTACTATGATAAGAATCGGGGTTATTTACTATGGCAAAAAGAAAAATTGGTTTTTCATTATCAGGTGGTGGCATTAGAGCATTTGCTCAAATTGGAGTTATAAAATACTTGCACGAACAAGGCGTCTTTGCTACTGGTTATTCTGGTACGTCCATGGGTTCTATAATTGCAACCTTTTTAGCATGCGGTATGGACATTGCTGAAATCGAGCAAGCGATGCTAGAAATAGAACACCAGGTTATTCAACATAAGCTTTTTAAAGCCACAAATGCTCAATTTTTCCCATTGCTACTTAGTGAAACAAGCGGTCTTGTTAAATCAGATAAGTTTGTTGATATCATCGATAATCAATTGGCAAAATGCAAGAAAACACGATTAAAAGATCTAAGATTTCCGATAGTCATTAATGCTGTAGACTTAAATAGTGGCAAGATTGTGTTGTTTACCAATCGCAAAGAACGCTATAAAAACCATACAGAATACTTGGTCTATGATGATGCCTTAATTGTTGAAGCCTTACAAGCATCATGTTCTTTCCCTATGGTTTTTGATACGATGATGTGGCGTGATTTGCAATTGGTTGATGGTGGCGTAGCATTAAATGCACCTGTACTCCCTTTGAAGCAGATTGGATTTGATCATGTACTATCCATTACCATGGGTATTCGTTCAGATTATCACACGACAAAAAAAGTCATGGACATCGCCAATCGTGTGGTCGAAATTATCATCAATGAAGCGGATGCCAATGCCATCAAGCATGCCGCCCTTAATATTAATGCCTTTGATAAAAGTATAGGCATCTTCACTTTTGGAAAAGGAAAAGATGCCATTGAGTTAGGTTATAGAGTCGCCAAAGAAAACCATCATCACATCATGAAGTTTAAAGAAGAGTCCAATCAATCTTTCTGGAATTTATTTAAGTAGTCATATCAAAGTATGAGTTTACTGGTTCATCTTTAATAATAACACCTTGATTAAGTTCGATAATTCTCTGACATAAAGCTTGTGCAAAAGGCAAATCATGCGTTATCACAACAACCGTTAACCCCTTATTATTCAACTCTTTTAAAACACGCACAATCATGTGCGTGTTTTCTTTATCGAGTGCCGATGTTGGTTCATCAATAAAGAGAATGGATGGATCTAAAATCAAAGCACGCGCAATCGCGATCCTTTGTTTTTGACCACCAGAACATTCATAAGGAAATTTTTCAATTTGATCTAACAACCCTAGTTCATCGAGTATCCCCATGGCTTGCTCTTCACTTGCTCTTTTTGATACCTTCTTATTTAAACGATACGCAAGTGCCACATTTTCTAAAACCGTCATGTGCATAAAAAGATTGTACTCTTGAAAAACGACGCCAATGTTCTCGTATAGTTTTTTGTTTCGCTTATGCTCAATAAATGCTGGTACACCATTAATCATAACCAAACCTTTGGTTGGTATGAGTAACCCGCTTAAAACTTTAAGTAGTGTTGTCTTACCACTACCACTTAATCCGACTAAACCAACCAACTGATGTGATTCTATTTGAAGTGATAAATTATCAATCACTTTCTCTTTTTTATAAGCGAAGCTTAAGTTTTCAATCGTCATCATGTGTGTTGTTTTAGTAACCTCTCTTCTAACATTTTCCCAATTAAGACAACAAGCAAACTAAATGCTAAGTAAAATACTCCTGCAACCACAAGTGCTTCCACACGCAAATCTCGTGCTACGATCTCACGCGCATTTCTAAGCATCTCACCAATAGCAATAGCTGCTAGTAGTGATGTGTCCTTTACAAGTGTGATGGCTTCATTGATCAAGGATAGTAGTGTGTTACGAAACATCTGAGGTAGAATAATGTACCAGATAATCTGGATTTTATTTAATCCCAACACTTCACCTGCTTGCCATTGACCAAGTGGGATAATCGCCAATCCACTTCGAAAGATTTCAACAAAATAAGCCGTGTAGTTCACAATAAATGTGATAGCACCTGCAAATAAACGATTCATTCGCATGGGTATGAGCAACGGAATGCCATACATCGTGATATAAAGCTGTAAAAGCAGCGGTGTTCCTCGGATAATCCAAGTAAACAGTGCAACTGGTCTTTTAATAATCGGATAGATATCAGTCAGCATCCCTATTGCTAAGCCTAAGGGCAACGCACATAACATTGTGGTTGCGTAGATTAGTAATGATATTTTAAATCCATCAAAAATGGGTGGAATCAGTTCGATAATATAATCCATACTATCTTAACAGTAAATCTTCACCAAACCACTTGATGGAAATCTCGCGTGCTGTGCCATCTGCAGCCATCTCATCGAGTATTTCATCAATTCGATCACGCAAAGAGGCATCTGTTAATCTAAATCCTATCCCATAGTTTTCAAAATTAAATACTTCTAAAGCAATCTTATACGCATTGTTTTCTTTACTTACAGCGTATCGAGCAAAAATCTCATCAGCGACAATCGCATCAATACCCCCTGCTTTTAAATCTAAGATAGCTTCTGTAATAGTTGTGTATTTAATCAAATCATCAATGGACTCAAAAATAGCATGACCTTCAAGTGCGAGTTGTCCTGAACTCGATAGTTCAACACCAACCAACATACCTTCTAAGTCAGCTATGGCATTGATATTTGCTTCAACAAGAGATAATATCACAATACGATTATCAAAATAAGGCTTTGAAAAGAGGATTTGCTCTTTTCTTGCTTCGGTAATGGTAAGCCCATTCCATATCATATCAATGTTATTCGAACTCAATTCAAGTTCTTTTGCATCCCAATCAATATAAACAAACTCAACATCAACACCTAATCGCAACGCAACTTCACGAGCAATATCAATATCAAATCCAGTCACCTCACCATTTTCACTAAATCCCATTGGTGGATATTCGGTATACCCAACAACCATGACACCAGAATCTAAAATATCTTGTAAGCTTGTGTCACCTTCAGCTGTTGATGTTGTACATCCAGTTAGTAAAAATATTAATCCAATCCACACTAGTTTCTTAAGCATTTTTAAGTCCTCCTTGCTTAGCATGTCTTGAATTATACTTTATTACTTTATCATTGTAAAGTATATAAT
>CAYGIY010000040.1:0-10940 GCA_964350055.1 uncultured Erysipelothrix sp. | reverse complement strand
CAACATATTCGGTGTTCTCAGAAAAAGCGTATGCTCCAGAAGTACATGCATCCCAATTGGTATTATCTACCGAACACATTGCAGCTGTTAATTCTGTGCTTGTGAATGATATTGTATCCGCACTAGCACATGATTAAAAAAACCAAGCTAATTATAAATAAAAGAATTCTCATAAGAAACAAGTCAAGTTAAATGGCTTGTTTTTAGTCAGATATCAAGACATCTCAGTTAAAATAAGTTAAGATTATCTTGAATTCAAGATGATAGAGGTGAATATGGCAAAAACAACACTAAAAGCACTGATTACGCATCTAAAAGCAAATCAGTATATAAAAGAAATCATCCGCAAGGATGTGATGGGCAATCAGCTTAGTTTAAGTGAGTTTATGGTGCTGGAACTGTTATTGCATCAAGGTAGACAACCGATTCAGATGATTGCAAAGAAAGTTCTATTAACGAGTGGGTCGATGACTTATGTTATTAATCAGCTTGAAAAAGATGGTCATCTAAAGAAGACTCCATGTGATCAAGATCAAAGAATAACTTACGCTGAATTAACAACAAACGGCTATCAACTAATTAAACATATCTTTCCAAACCATGAGAAGAAGATTGATGAGATATTCTCAGTTCTTACAGAAGAAGAGTTAGCACTTTGGATAGAACTGCATAAAAAAGTCGGTATGGATGTTGAAAAAAAAGGGGACGATTTCAATGAAAAGCTATAACATTAATGAATTAACAAGCAAACAACGATACAAGTTGTTAACAGGGTTAATTGTTCCGCGACCAATTGCGCTCATTACAACAATTTCTAAGAATAATATTGTGAATGTAGCACCATTTAGCTACTTCAATATTATTTCGAGTACCCCGCCAACAATTGTTGTGGGGATTAATCGGATAAAAGGTGACATGAAAGATACAACAGTTAACATACTTAATCAGAAATCTTTTATTATTCATATGATTGATAGATCGATTTTAGAAGATGCAAATCAAACTTCAGCAAATTTACCACATGATCAAAGTGAAATCAATTTAACACAATTCACGTTAGATTGGAACACTAAAAATAAAGTACCAGCGCTTGAACAAGCTTCTGTGTACATGGAAGTTACACTATCAAAACACATGACATTAGAAAGTGAAAATGTGATTACCACTGATGTCATATTTGGTGATATTCAATCACTTAAAGTCAACGAGGAGTTGGTTGATGATCAAGATTACATCAACTATCAAAATTACAACATCATGGGTCGCTTAGCGGGTAAAATGTATGGAGAAATCAAAAATATCATTTCACTTGAGCGACCAAAGTAATTAACCTTATTCGATGTTTATTAAACACTGTAGGCAATTGTTTTTTGCAATTGTCTTTTTTGATTTAAATCAAAGAAATAATATTTAATAAGAGATAGGATTTAGTAAACAAGGAGGTATACATATGAATAAAAAATATCAACTAGAAACACTAACCTGCCCAAGTTGTGTCGCAAAAATAGAAGGAATGTTATCAAAAACAAAAGGTATCATACAATCGAGTGTGCGCTTTAACACTTCAAGAGTAATGGTTGAATTTGATGAATCAGAAATAACTTCCAAAGAAATAACCAAGAAGATTTATCAATTAGGATATGAAGTGATACATGAAAAATAATGGAGTGATAAAATTTAATATAAGCAAAAAAGATAATGCCATCATATCAACAATGCTTATTATATTATCCTTTTTTCTTTACAAAACAATGGGATACACATGGTTTTCGATTGGTATGATGCTTGTGGCTACTATGATTGCTGGAGTACCCGTGCTTAAAAAAGCAATTGTTTCAATCAAGTATCGAGTGATTGGGATTGATGCTTTGGTTACAATTGCTGTTGTGGGAGCTCTTTTTATTCATGAGTATTGGGAAGCTGCTGCAGTCACTTACTTATTTATGATTGGTGATTTTTTAGAAGCAAAGACTATTGAAAAAACACGGGCATCGATTAAACTACTGCTTGACCAGCATCCTAAACGTGCAATTAAACTTGTCAATGATGTGGAAGTAGTTGTTGATCCATCTGATGTAAACATCAAAGACCATGTCATTGTAAAGACAGGAGAAAAGATACCAGTTGATGGTGTAATAATTAAAGGCAATGCATTTGTAAATCAATCAGCGATTACAGGAGAATCATTACCAGTTGAAGTCGATGTTGAAGATAAAGTGTTTGCGACAACAATTGTTGAATCAGGTTATCTTATTGTAGAATCACAATCACGTTATGAAGATAGTGTGTTTTCTAAAATTGTTGAAATGGTAGAAGAAGCTCAAGATAAAAAAGCGAAAACACAAAAATTATTGGAAAGATTTTCACAATACTATACGCCGTTGGTTGTCTTGGCTGCTTTGATTATGTATGTGATCACACAAGATCTTGTTATTGCATTAACACTTCTGGTTATTGCTTGTCCTGGGGCACTGGTTATTTCCACTCCGGTTTCAATCGTTGCAGGTATTGGTAACGGTGCAAAAAAGGGGATTTTGTTCAAAGGCGGAGATTCTATCGAAAGGTTAAATCGTGTTAATGTGATTGCATTTGATAAAACAGGTACACTCACTCAAGGAAAAGCTTCAATAATTGATATAAAAACTTATGGGGAAACTGTATCAGATATGTTAAAAATTGCAGCCATTGGGGAAACATATTCAGAGCATCCACTTGCTAAAGCAATCATCAATTATGCAAAAAAAATGAAAATAGAATTAAATCAAAAACCAGATCATACTCAAGTCGAAAAAGGAATGGGCGTTATATTTGAGTTGGATAAGAAAAAATACTTCTTAGGTAATCAATTACTCATGAGTAGTCATAACATTTTTATAGATGACGCTAAGTTGGATATTGAGCAGTTAACAAGTCAAGGGAGTGCGTATATTCTACTAGCAGATCATAAAAAAGTTCTAGCAACATTTGAAATAGCAGATAAGGTAAGGGAAGAAGCAAAAATTTTAATAAGAAACTTGAAGAAAATGGGTAAGCATGTTGTGATGTTGACAGGTGATCAAAAGGCCGTAGCACATAAAATCGCGCAACACTTAGAACTTCATGATTATTATGCGCAACTGCTTCCTAAAGATAAAGCGGATGTGATTGAAACATTAAAGAAAGATTATGGATATGTCGCGATGATAGGAGATGGTGTTAATGATGCACCCGCTCTTGCTTATGCAGATGTTGGGATTGCAATTGGTAATATTGGTTCTGATATCGTTATGGAAACAGCGGATGCAATCTTATTGAGTCATGATATAAACAAGCTTTCATATGCATTTAGATTGGCAAAAGCAACCATTAAAAACATGAGTATGAACATCACATTTGCACTCATGGTTGCTGGTTTCTTACTGATTGCGGTCATGTTGAAAACAGTCAATTTATCGATTGGAATGCTTATACATGAACTCTCAGTTTTAATTGTTATTCTACATGCATTCACTTTGTTGCATTATAAAGAAAGAACAAGAGATAGTGTATAATGCTATTGTAAAGGAGTTGATACGATGTCATGCAATCATAAAACGCATCATTGTTTATTGACAGTTCCCATTTTTAAGGCACTTACAGATGAAGAGTTAAACAAAATAACACAAATCATCTCAGAAAAATCATACAGTAAAGGTTCATATGTTTATCAAGCCAATGAAGATCATCCTCACTTCTACGTGTTGCATTCAGGGAAAATTAAAATTTCAAGAATTAACTCAAACGGAAAAGAACAAGTCATTCGAATCGTGACTAAAGGTGATTTTATTGGAGAGCTTTCTTTTTTAAGATCACAACCTACAAAAGAGTTTGCACAGGTGATAGAAGATGTCACAATGTGTGTTATTGATGGTCAAAAACTTAAGGAAGTGATGAAAAAACAACCGATTATTGCATTTAAAATTATGGAAGTTTTATCTGAACGATTGGAACAAGCAGAATCAATTATTGAATCAATAAATCTTGAAAGTGTGGAATATCGAGTCGCACAAATGCTTGTGTCATTATCAAAAGAAGGAAATGACATTCAACTTAAAGTTTCTAAAGGTGATTTAGCTTCGATGTTGGGCATTACCCAAGAAACACTTAGTAGAAAACTTTCGTTGTTTGCACAAGAAGGATTGATTGAGTTAAAAGGGCAACGTGTTATCATTGTTAAAAACAGAGATGGATTGATTAGTATTATTTAAGCATCTAAAAAAAGCATTAATCACATAATGATGTATTTTTATAATTACATAATAAAGTTGGGGACAATGGTTTATATACTTTTTTTCATGTTTAAAAAAATCAATGATTATTAAAATATAAATGAACTATCACACCACGATTATCATTGATTATCTATTTTCTTGAGTGTAAAACGCGTTCAATATTTGCTAAAGCGACCACGAATTTTGCAAGAATAACAGGAAATTTATCATCACTAAATGTAATGAGAGATCGTAAAGGCGATTCTATGATTCCTTTTTCAATCATTTTTTTAATTTTATCATCAGCAACATCCTTTGGCATCATATCAGCTGCCATTTTTTTTGTTATTTTCAACATCAATTTACCAATCAATGTAAAGGATAAATCCATCAAGGTACTATTGAGTGTAAATGGATCTTGGATAGTTCTTGTAGCTGGAGGGATTGGATATTGCAGTAATTTTTCAAACTGTTGATCTGTTAATGAAGAAATATAGTGCACATCAAAATAATAAGGATTTACTGATTTTGTATAAAGCGAGCTAAGGTCACTTCCATGTTCAAATACAAGGTTTTTTTCTAAGTGAATCGTTTCTAATGATGATCCTATTTGCAATGTGTAGACACCATTTGGAATAAGCCACTTTTTCTTTAAAGCATCATACATGCTAAAGGTGCGATTATTGGTTGCTAATGTAACTGTTCTTGTCTCTTTTGTTTTAAGATATATTTTATCAAAGCCTTTTAATTCTCGGGTTGGTCTAAATGCGAGTTGATTTTCTGATTTAATGTACAATTGCGCGACTTCATGACCATCACGATTACCAATGTTTGTGATGGTAAATGAAACTGTAAGATTTGGAAATTCGCCTGTGATTAGTAAATCATGATATTTAAATGTTGTGTAGCTTAATCCATGTCCAAAAGGGAATAACACGGGTATATTAAATGTATCATAGTAGCGATAACCGACAAATATACTTTCTTTGTATAAGGCAGTTTGTGTATTTAACCCAAATGTTTTAGAGGTAGAGGTATCACTCAGTTGAATAGGATAACTTTCACACAGTTTACCACTTGGATTAATTGCACCAATGAGGACATCATATAATGCCTCAGCACCACCTTGACCAGCAAGATAGGTATGCAAAACTGCATCGACATCATCGATAAATGGCATGGTGATTGCTGAACCACTTGCTAAAACAACCGTGATGTTTTGTCTTAATGATGTAATCTGTTTGATTAGTTCTAATTGATTTAAAGGAAGCTCTAAATGAGTCCGATCATAGCCTTCAGATTCAAATACTTCAGGTAGTCCTATCATGAGGATGACATGTTTGTATTGATTGATCATGGGACTTATATCGTTTATGAGCGATTGTTCAATTTGATCGGTGTTTAAACGATACCCTGGCAAATATTGATAATCAATGTTGTGTTGATTACACACATCAAGGAAACTAGGTAGCATCGTTGGATTGATAAGCGATGAACCACTTCCTTGATAGCGTGGAAATTTTGCCATTTCACCAATAATTAACCAAGAGTTGTCTTGTTTAAGAGGTAATAAATCATGTTTGTTTTTCAGTAATACAAAACTCGATGCAGCAGCTTTTCTAGCGAGTAAATGATTGGCTTTATAATTTGCTTTCTCTTTAAATGATTGAGATGTTAAAATTATTTTTAAAATTCGTTTGACTGCTTCATCTAATAATTTTACTTCTACTAGTTTATGACGGATTTTCTTTTCAAGGGTTTTAGCAAAAGCCTTTGGATTTTTTGGCATGACTAAATCTAATCCTGCAATCAAGCTTTCAGTTTTATCATTGCAAGCTCCCCAATCAGAAATAACAATTCCTTCAAAACCCCAATCATTTCTAAGTAATTCTTGCAACAACATCGGATTCTCACTACAATAAATTCCATTTAGCTTATTATATGCTGACATGATTGATGAAGGTTTTGCTTCTTTTATTACCGTCTCAAATGCAGATAAATAGATTTCAAATAAAGCTCTTTCATCAATGATACTATCGCTGATCATACGATTTGTTTCCTGATTATTTGCAGCGAAATGTTTCAAACACGTTTTTATACCTTGTTGTTCAATTGCATTTACCATAGAACTAGCAAGTTGACCTGTTAGATAGGGATCTTCTGAAAAATATTCAAAGTTTCTCCCACATAATGGTGAACGTTTGATGTTAATGCCAGGACCTAAAACAATTGAAATACCTTGATCTTTACATTCTTTAGCAATTGCTTGGCCAACATCTACCATTACTTTTCGGTCCCAACTGCAAGCGAGTGTTGCAAGTGTAGGATAACACGTAGCTGGATAACTTTGATTAATCCCCATATGATCAGCATCCTCTTTTTGTTTTCGAAGTCCATGAGGACCATCTGCCATCATAATAGAGGGAATATCCAATCTTTCAATTGCTACTGTATTCCAAAAATCTACACCGCTAGTCAGTGCTATTTTTTCTTTTATCGTAAGCTTGGATAAGATGTCTTGAATGTGATTATCTAAGGGTGTCATGATAATTTCCTTTTGTTATATTTTACAAACAATTGAATCAAATGTCGATGATCTGATTTGACAAGTCAAAGGTGAACTATATAATTAGATATGGACAAAGGAGTTATGATATGAAAAAAATTATTGGAATATTGGTAGTGAGCTTGTTATTAATTGGATGTTCATCACCAACGAAAACCCCAGAGGAAGTATTAACCGAGTACTTTAATTCTTTACAATCCATGACAACCAACACAGCAGATGCATTTTATGCTGAAACTTATTTTGATACAACGATTGATGTTGACGGGCTTGAGGATGCTGGCGGCTTTTTCAATCATGAAGAGCCAGCACCAAGTGAATTTATAGAGCACTATATTCGATTGCTATCAGCATTTGATTATCGCATCAATTCATCAGAGGAGAAAGATGATGAAGCCATCATTAATGTGATCATGGTGACTTATCCAATGAACGACATTATTCTAGAAATGTTCTTAGAGATATTTGCCTCAATCACATTATTTGAAACCATGACCGATGAAGAAATTGATGCTATGATTGTTGAAATATTTGTTGACATAAGCAATGAGAAAGCAAAGGATTACCAATCTGTGTTTGATGTTACAATGGTCAAAGTTGATAATCAATGGAAAATCAAGGGTGGCACAACCAATGCTTTAATGTTTATGGCACTTATGGGTGGACTTATTGATTAAAAAAACGAGCAATTATGTGCTCGTTTTTACATACTTTGCTTTAAGATTTCAATCACATCTTGCTTTGAAAGTGGTACGGCAGCTTGTTCTAAATGACCAAGTTTCATTGCATTTTCAGCCATAACTTCAAAGTGAGTTTCATCAATGTTGACATCCTTTAATCGCATTGGAATGTTCAATGATGTAAAGAATGCTTCAGTCGCATCTATTGCTTTTGTTGCAATTTCTGTTTTAGACAATTTTGGATCAATATTAAAGACATTGATACCATAGGTTACATAGCGATTTAAGTTTGTATCATTGAGAGTATAACGCATCCAAACTGGCGTGATGATTGCCAATCCAACACCATGGGTCAAATCATAATAGGCACTAAGTTCATGTTCAATCGGATGCACAGGCCATGGGCCAGGCTTACCACTACCGGTAATACCATTTAATGCAAGCGAACTAGCCCAGGCAAGATTAGCTCTTGCAACATAGTTCTCAGGTTCTTTAATCGCAATTGGTGCGAATTCGATAACTGTTTTTAAAATGGCTTCTGCGATTCGATCTTGAACATAAGCATTAGGCTCTTCTTTAAAATAATTCTCAAGTATGTGGGAGAAGATATCAACTGAGCCAGCGGCGGTTTGATAGGCAGGTAGACTATACAAAAACGTAGGATCAACAATAGAGGCAATCGGTGTCATACTTGGATGACCAGTGCCTTTTTTTACGTTAATATCAGTGTTTGTAATGACTGCGCCACGATTCATCTCTGAACCTGTCCCTGCAAGTGTGAGCACAGAGAACAATGGTAAGGCTTTGGTGATCTTTTGAGAATCGACAACAATATCCCAAGAATCACCTTCATAATATGCGCCAGCAGCAACAACTTTTGCACAATCAATGACGCTACCTCCTCCAACTGCGAGAACCATGTCTACTTTATGTTCTTTACACAAATCAACACCACGTCTTACTGTGTTTAAGTGTGGGTTAGGTTCAATATTTGGAAATTCAATAATCTCATAATCAATTAAGATATCTAAAATCGCATCATAAATACCATTTCTTTTAATACTACCGCCACCATAGGCAAGTAGTACCTTTTTACCATAAGGTGCCAGTAAGGCAGGTAAGTTTTTTATTTGGTCTTTTCCAAAAACAATTTCTGTTGGTGCATGAAAACGAAAATTTTGCATAATTCCTCCTTTTTTGTAAACGTTGCTAAAACAAAATCATCAATATCATTTAACGATAATATTCATATTTTATTCATTGCTTATCTATATTATAACGTAATTTTAAGATTACGTTAAAAAACATACAATGTCTTACATATTTGTTGGTACTTTGATAAAATGTGATAAGAAGGTGACTATTATGAAAAAGTATGTTTTAGGTTTTATCATTGCAATCATCATAATGCCTATGCTTTTGATTTTTCCAAAGGCAAACGCAGCTGAGCCACCAGTTATCATTATCATTGTGCCAAAAAGCGGACTCGATATTGAAGCTGAACTGATTAGTGAAGAGCTTACAATCACTGGTGTGGTTAGTGAAAAATTCTCGGAGTCCTATATCCAGTTTTTCAATGTTCATACCCCAGAATTTTCACCAGTAAAAGACAATGTTGTGTTTTACATTCAAACAAATATAGGCGATTATGTAATTGAGCAGAAAATCTCTGGTAGACAATATAATCAATTGTACACATTAGATTTAGATAATGGTGTTTTAATTGAAGGGAAAAGTCTCACACGAGATATTTCCTTGATTTCACTTCGGGTTGCTTTGACATTACTGATAGAAGGACTCATCTTCTATTTGTTTAAGTATCGCGAGAAAAGAACATGGATTGTGTTTGCTATTGTAAATTTGTTTACTCAGGGAACACTCAATATTTTAATCAATTCCACATTACCAACAAGTGCTTATATTCTTCTTACATTTTATATTCTTGAAGTATTCATTATACTATTTGAATGGATTGTAATGGTTCCTTTAATTAAAGAAGGCTCAAAATTGAAGTTAATATTAGTCATATTATTAGCTAATGTGGTGAGTATGTTAATTGGTGGGTATGTCTTACTTACATTTCCTATATAAAAAAGGAATTCTCTATTGCTAAGAGAATTCCTTTTTTTAGTTGCTATAGTTTACTTTGCACAAACCGTGACTTATCTCACGTTTGGTCCACCATAAACCAACAAGGATCAGCAACAAGGATAAAAGCTTGTAAGGAAGGCCTGCTAAAGGCAAGGCAATGACAGAAAAGGCAATTCCAATACTCGCGAAGAATGTAATAACACAAGTTGTACATCCATACGTTAGAACTCCAAATAGGATGGATAGAAAACCTAAATTTGAGCCTTTGGTGTCTTTCCCTTTAAGTTCAACATTGGCGGTGGATAAGGAGAGAAGCAGTGCCGTCAAGCCTGCCATCAATAGGTTTAAGCCAATGTTAGTCATAACTAAGAAGGAACCATACTCGTATCGCATTTGTTGATAGGACATATTGAAGCCATCCAACATGGTATAGATGACTAGAAAAAAAACAAAAAATGCGAGTCCACGTATAAGATACTTTCTTGTTTTTACAAGTGCTAATACTTCTTCAAACATATTTCACCTCTTCAGATCATTAATACTATAGCATAGCCAATTTGTGACATGAATTGATATGCTCACAAATTAAGTTTTATAACATAGAAAAAACCTGACAACAATATCAGGTTATTTCTAAAGCATATACAACAAAAGGAAAAAGTATTAGCTCATTGAGGGAAGTGAATCAAGTTCGTTTAGTAGATCAACGGCTTCTTGACAACCTAATTCAATGGCTCGGGTTAAATAAAGTTTTGCTTTAATTAAGTCTTTTTCGACATGAAACCCTCGTAAATAAGATCCCCCTAATACTAAGTATGCTAAATCATCATCTTGCTTAGCAAAATGTTTTGCAAAACCTAAACCAATATAAGGGAAATTAAAATCTTGTATCATTTTTAAAATAAGAGTAGTCGTATCATATTGCTTATCTTCTGAAAATGATTTAAGGATAGAATCCACCACTTGATCGTTTACTTCTTCTTGATGTGGGAAATTAAAATTAAAACTATATCGTATTAAATCCAATGCTTGAGTAAGTGGGTCGTATTCATCATCTTCAAATATTTCATCATAATCAGTCGCTATCTCTAAAGCGTAAAGCAAATCACGGTGGAAACTAGCAAAAGAGAATTTAGCTCGTATAAGTTCTTCATGTTTTGGGTAGTGTTTTAATCCTATATCAAGTACTTTTAACGCATTTTTGTATTCATATGATAAACTTAAATAGCTGGCTGACTTTACATAGTCAATAACAGGATAAACTGCGTTTTCATACTTGTTTAAAATTTCTTTGGTATGATTGTCTAAAAATGATTGTTTACTCATGACTTCTCCGTTATTTGTTTGATGATTATCACTAATTCACATTATAAT
>CAYGIY010000039.1:0-11264 GCA_964350055.1 uncultured Erysipelothrix sp. | reverse complement strand
ACTGGTGAAGATGATGGCGGTGTACAATTCTCTAAAATGGAAGAAGTTAAGAAAAAAGTTATGTCTATGTATACGGACCCAAATAGAATTAGACCTACGGATCCAGGAAAGGTAGAGGGTAACCCGGTTTTTATCTATCACGATGCTTTTAATGAGAATTTAGATGAAGTGAGTGATCAATTTGAAAATGAATACAATCGAACCATTGAAGGGTATGTTAATAATCGATCGGTTGCTGTCAGTATTGATTTGAACTTTAATGATTACTTTAAGGGATACTTAATTCGAGTTCGCATCAGTGAAGAAACCTCAAAGTTTCAAGATACCAATCGTTACTTTGATGGTTATCCTGATTTAGTTGAGTTGTATCAAGTGAGTAATCAACCGCATTATTACTATCTTGAACGTTTTGATGATGATTTTAAAGAATACTACATTACATATTCAAGTGGTGGTAGTGCAAATGGGTTTGTCGAATTCTATACAGAAAACTACAATCAAAAAGCAAACTTCACATTTAAAGAAGATGACTATCAAAAAAGGTTTTCATGGCTTGATTCAGGCTATGAACACTCAACAGTTTTTCAGATATCCAATAATATGGTTGGAGTCTATGTAAAAACAACATTGCCTTAAGTAGTGAATCGATTCTAAAAGGCATGAAACTATGGTAAAATATCGTTATTACAATGAGAAGCACACGATGTTGTAGTGTTGTGTTGTATAAAAATCAAAAGCATTGTAAAATAGTTATTATATTAAATATGATGGAGGTCATGTATGAGAGAAATTATACTTGCTTCTGTCTTATCTGGTATTGTAGGATTCACTATCGGAATCATTCTGATGGTTATATTTTCGAAATTAGGACTAAACAGAGATCAACAAAAAGCGAAATTAATCTTGGATGAAGCAGCCTCAAAAGCGGACACAACAGTTCGTCAGGCTGTTTTAGAGGGTAAAACTCAAGCATATGAGTTAACACTAGCCGCTGAAAAAGAGATTAAAGAACGTCGTAGTGAGATTATGGAGTCAGAGAATAAATTGTCTCGTCGAGAGGATAATTTAAACAATCGTGATCAATCGTTGACAAACAAAGAGAGACAAATCGAAGATAAACACAAGTCTATTAGTGATAAATACAATTCCGTTGAGAAGATGGAACGTGAATTACGAACAAAAATTGATAGTCAAATTGAAGTTTTAGAGAAAATTGCAGCCATGAGTAAAAGTGAAGCAAAAGATGAATTAATGGCAGCAGTTGAGAAAAAAATACAAAATGAAATGATGTTATTCATTAAAGAAGAAGAAGAGCAAGCAAAATCTATTGCTGCGGAAAAAGCAAGAAATATAATTGGTTTAGCCATTGCACGCTATTCACAAGAAGAAGCCACAGAACGTACTGTATCTGTTGTGAGTTTACCAAATGAAGAAATGAAAGGTCGAATCATTGGCCGTGAAGGTCGTAACATTCGTGCCATTGAACAAGCAACCGGAGTTGATTTAATCATTGACGATACACCAGAAGCAATCACGGTATCGTGTTTTGATCCGATTCGACGTGAAGTTGCAAAATCAGCACTTGAGATCTTGATTCGTGATGGTCGTATTCAACCAGGACGGATTGAAGAAGTTGTTAATAAAGTAAGTGCTGAACTTGAAGAATCAATGTTAAAGACTGGGGAAGAAACACTGTTTAAACTTGGTCTTCATAAAGTGGATAAAGAAATTGTTTCCTTAATTGGACGTTTAAAATATCGTTATAGTTATGGTCAAAATGCCTTGTTGCACAGTGTTGAAGTTGCTCACTTAACAGGTATGATGGCTGCTGAACTTGGGTTAAATCAAAGTTTAGCAAAACGAGCAGGATTACTGCATGATATTGGTAAGGCACTGGATTTTGAAATGGAAGGATCACACATTGAGCTTGGCTATCGTGTTGCTAAAAAGCACGGTGAGCATCCTGTAGTATTAAACGCAATCGAATCCCATCATGGAGAAAAAGAAGCAACCAGCATTATTGCGACACTTGTTGCGGCAGCTGATACACTTTCAGCAGCACGTCCTGGAGCTCGTTTTGAGTCATTTGAGAATTACATCAAACGACTTGAGCAATTAGAAGAAATCGCCAATAGCTTTGAAGGTGTTGAACGTGTGTTTGCCATCTCAGCTGGTCGTGAGATCCGAGTGATGGTTATTCCTGATAAACTTGATGATTTAGGAGCTCAACGCGTTGCTCGAGAAATAAAAGATAAAATTGAAGCAGAGTTGACATACCCTGGTCAGATTAAAGTTACTGTTATTCGTGAACTTCGAACATCTGAGCTAGCGAAGTAATGAAAATATTATTCATAGGAGATGTAGTTGGATCACCGGGGAGAGCGATTGTAGGATCGCTCTTACCGGCTTTAAAAAAGCAATACGACATTGATTTTGTTATTGCCAATGGTGAAAATGCAGCACATGGTAAAGGGATTACCAATAAAATTGCCAACTATTTTGTAAGCATTGGCATTGATGTGATCACACTTGGAAATCATGCGTATGCAAAACGGGAAGTTCATGCACTGGATGTAGGACTTCCAATAGTATTTCCAGCAAATTTATCTGGTAACTATCAAGACCAACATACATTGAAGATTACCCATCAAGGTGTTGACATTGCAGTGAGTAATCTATGTGGAAGTGCCTTTATGGATAATGTTACTGAAAGTCCGTTTGATGCCATGGATAAAATTCTACTAAATACAAAAGCAGATATCCATATCGTTGATTTTCATGGTGAAGCAACCGCTGAGAAAAAAGCATTTGCTTATCACTATGCCAACACAGTTTCAGCCATCATTGGTACCCATACTCATGTACAAACAGCTGATGAGCAAATTATCAATAATACGATATTCATCACCGATGTGGGGATGTGTGGATCTTATCAAAGTATCTTGGGGCGTGACATTGAAGAAGCCATTAATAAGATGGTTTATCATGAAAATACACATTATAAACCAAGTAAGCAACCCGCACTATTTAGTGGGTTAATCATGAGCTTTGATGATCAGTTTAATCCGGTTAAAGTGGAGCGTTTGTATCTAAAACCAAATGAAAAATAACATTGAAAACAAGATTTGATATGATATAATGAAACCGTTAAGGAGGTAATCGTAAGTGCCAGTAAGAGTAGAAAAAGATTTATGCATAGGTTGTGAAGCATGTATTAGCGTTTGCCCTGTTAGTGCATTAATCATGGAAGATGACGGGAAAGCATTCTGCCAAGAAGATGTATGTATCGACTGTGGGGCTTGCATACCGGTGTGTCCAACACAAGCAATTGTTGAAGTTTAAAACCAAGCAAGACTTGGTTTTTTTAAGAAAGAGTGATACTAGAAGATGAATGAATTTTGGAATTTACCAGATTTAAAACAAGCCAAATCACGTCGCAAGCAAGATGTGAATGTTGATTATAGTTTTTCATTACCTGAAGATACGATTGGTCTTGGAAATCACAAGAAATATTATTTGCGCACCTATGGATGTCAAGCCAATATTCGAGATGGTGAAACCATTGCTGGACTATTTGTGGCCATGGGATTTATTGAGACGACCAACCTTGAAGAAGCGGATGTTATTTTACTTAACACGTGTGCTATTCGTGAAAATGCTGAAAACAAAGTTTTCGGTGAAATCGGCAATTTGAAACATTTAAAACTAAAAAATCCTGATTTGATTATGGGTGTTTGCGGATGCATGGCTCAGGAAGAATCAGTTATCAATAGAATCTTAGCAAAGCATCCACACATTGATTTAATTTTTGGTACTCACAATATCCACCGATTGCCACATTTACTGCATCATACGATGTTCACCAAAGAAAAAACAATTGAAGTCTATTCAAAAGAAGGGGACATCATTGAAAATTTACCTGATCATCGCTTTGGAGATGTTAAAGCATGGGTGAATATTATGTATGGTTGCGACAAGTTTTGCACCTATTGCATCGTACCATACACACGGGGGAAAGAACGTTCTCGAACAATGGATGATATTCTTGCTGAAGTCATTCATCTAAGGGACAGCGGGTTTAAAGAAATTACACTTTTAGGACAAAATGTGAATGCTTATGGCAAAGATTTAAGCATTGATGATGGATTTGCGACCTTATTAGAGGCAGTTGCTAAAACCAACATTGAACGTGTCCGTTTTACAACATCGCATCCTTGGGATTTTTCAGATCGAATGATTCAGATGATTGTGACATATGAAAATATTATGCCAGCTATTCATTTACCTATGCAATCTGGCAATAATGATGTTTTAAAACGTATGGGGCGTCGTTATACGATTGAACAATACAAGCAGCTCTTTGATCAATTGAAAGAGGCAATTCCAAACTGTTCTTTTTCTACTGATATCATTGTTGGGTTCCCTAATGAATCAGATCAACAGTTTATGCAAACCTTGGATATGGTTGATTATTGTCAGTTTGATCAAGTGTATAGTTTTATTTACTCACCCAGAGTTTCAACACCAGCTGCTGATTTTGAAGATTCCATTCCTATGGAAACAAAAAAAGCACGATTGGCAGCACTTAATGAAAAAATTAAACATTATGCCTATCAAAATAACACGCGATATGTCAATCAAGTGGTTGATGTTTTAGTCGATGGTTTATCAAAAAAAGACAAAGACATTTATAGTGGATACACACCACAGAATAAATTAGTCAATTTTAAAGGACAAGCAGTTGAAACTGGACAAATTGTTTCAGTGAGAATTACACAGGCAAAATCTTGGTTTTTGCTAGGAGAAGTTGTGTAAACATTATTTGATGAATGTGTAAAGATAAGATATAATAATTAAAGAAGATTTCGGAGGAAATATCATGGATCAAATTCGCATCTTTGCCTTAGGAGGGCTCGATGAGGATGGAAAAAACTGTTATGTGGTAGACATTAACGATCAATGGTTTGTCATTGAAGCTGGTGTAAAATACCCAGACGGGGAGCAATTAGGAGTCGAAGTTGTCATTCCTGATTTTTCAATCTTGATTGAAAACAAAGATAAAGTAAAAGGAATATTTATAACACACGGACATGATGATGTCATGGGTGCATTGCCATATTTGCTTAAGCAAGCAGATTTTGACATTTACACAACACCGCTTACCGCGTTGTTGGTGGAAGATTTACTAACCAAACACAACATTAAGAAAAAGAAAATTCACCGAATCAAACGTTTTGGTGAGTTTAAAGTCGGACGTGTCAACATGCGTACATTTGGCATGACTCAATCAATTGCTGATGGCTTTGGTATTGCAATGGAAACCAGTCATGGTTACATTGTTTACACAAGTGAGTTCATTATTGATTTTGATAACAAGCACGCAGCATTTAGTTGTGATATTAGTGAATTTGCGGAAATTGGTAAAAAGGGAGTGCTTGCCTTACTTACTGAATCAATCAGCGCAGATCGCGAAGGATTTACAGCACCACATCATCGTATTAGCAACGAAGTAGAATCTGCATTTGATCAAGCAGAAGGACGCATTATTGTATCGATGTACAAGCAAAATGTGTATCGCTTGATGGAGATTGTTGAACTAGCGAATCGTTTTAATCGCAAAATTGTTTTCTATAACAAAAATCAACGCAACTACATCAAGCATTTAGAACATTTAGGTTATTTTAAGATGCCAGTAAATAGTGAGATATCATTAGAATCTTACGATAACGAAGTTGATAATGTTTGTGTCATTGTTTCAGCAAGTGGACCTAATGTATTTAAAATGCTTCATAAGATTGCAATCAATGAAGATGATTATATTCAATTACGTGCGAGTGACACCGTGATTTTAGCTTCACCTGCAGTTCCAAATACGGAAGTAGAAGCAGCAGCTATGGAGAATGAACTTTATAAAGAAGGATGTCAAGTGGTGTCCTTTGACCATCGTAAAACGCTGTCCATGCATGGGTCAAAAGAAGATATTAAAATGTTGGTTAATCTATTTAAACCAACGTACTATTTTCCAATCAAAGGTCAATACCGCCATTTAGTCAATAATGCTAACTTAGCATTCGACGGCGGATTTAAAGCAGGGAACATTGTGGTACTTGATAACGGCATGATTGCCACAATCAAAGATGGTGAATACACCAAACAGCACACGATGATTCCACTTGAAGAAATTTTGATTGATGGTATGGAAAGCTTAGATATTGGCGGACGTGTACTAAAAGATCGTGAGTTTTTAGCATCAGATGGTGCCATGGTCATTGGTCTCGTCTTGAATTTCAATACCAAAGAAATCATTGGTGGACCGGATGTTCAATCGCGTGGTGTCATTTATTTAAAAGACGCTGAACATATCGTTAAGCAAGTGGGTGCTATTATGGAAGAAACTGTTGAGTCTATGGTGAAAGAAAACCGTTATGATAATAACAACGCACGCATGGAAGCCAAAGATAAAATATCAAAGTATGTGTATAAAGCAACCTCAAAAAGACCGATGATTTTACCGGTTATTATTGAAATAAATAGCTAAAGGAAGATTATGGCAAGAAGAAAGTCAAAACAAACGATACAAAATGAAGTCATCATGGTTGTCTATGCCTTGATTGCAATTATGCTTGTTGTGATTGCCTACTTTAGACTAGGTATTTTAGGAGTTTTCTTGCATCGATTAGCCCTGGTGTTGTTTGGCATGTATCCAATATTCATCTATTTAATTATCATCGTGGTGGCATTGTATATTATTTATAAGCGAAAATGGCCAACATTGCATGGTAAAGTTCGTGTCGGTTTATTGCTGGCTGTTGTTGCTATCTATTTGTATATTGCTCTAGCAAGTACAACCACTGAACTAGGATTTACGTATTTAGGGGATTATTTTGGTCGACTGATCAATGTCTTTAATGAATCTACCAGTGCCCAAGCAGGGATTGTAGGAGCCGTTTTATATGGCATTATTTCTGGTTTGGTTGCTCGTGAGGGGACTTGGATTGTATTATTTACACTCACGATATTAGCGTTGTATTTAATTCTTGGGCCTATTATATTTCCAACATTCAAGTGGAAAATGCCTACTTTTATACCAAAAAAGAAAACCAGTAAATCTTCTTCAACCATCATGGAGACACCAGTTGCCAAAACGATGGACGAAGCCATTGCTAAAAGTGAAGCAAAAAAATCTGTTTTCATTGATAGTGATTCCATCACCAAAAGTAACCCAGTGGTTACTTCAACCACAGGTGTTGAACAAAAAACAACGTCTGCAGCTACTATTGATTCGATTAAACCGTATCAAATGCCATCCATTGCATTATTGGATGCATTTAAACCAAAACGGGGTAGTAGTATCAACAATACCGTAGCCCAACAAAAAGGTAAGAAACTGATTGAACTACTTGAGCAGTTTCAAATTCATGCAGAATTAATCACGTATCATATTGGCCCATCAGTTACTAAATTTGAAGTTCGACCAGATTCTAATGTTAAGATTTCAAAAATTGCAAGTTTAGCTGATAATATCAAAATGCAGTTACAAGCAAAAGACATTCGTATTGAAGCGCCAATTCCAGGTCGTAATGCTGTTGGCGTTGAAATACCAAATGTTGAAATGACACCTGTACGTTTGCATGAAATCATGCAACAAATTCCAGTTGAGAAAAAAGACAAAAAACTGTTGTTTGCTCTTGGAAAAGACCTTATGGGTCGATCTATTTTTGGTGAACTTGATAAAATGCCACATTTACTTATTGCTGGTGCAACCGGAAGTGGTAAAAGTGTATGCGTCAATTCAATCATCACCACATTACTTTTACGTACATCACCATCAGAGGTTAAATTTCTTCTGATTGATCCAAAGAAAGTTGAATTTACAGCGTATCATGACTTGCCGCATTTAATTGGCCCTGTCATATCCGATGCGTCAATGGCAGCAAAGTCATTGAAAATCATCGTAAACATGATGGAAAATCGTTATGATGTCTTTGCTAAAGTCGGAGTCAGAAATATTAGTGCTTATAATGAAAAAGTATTGGCTTATCCAGATGATCATTTAGCCATCATGCCTTGGATTGTCGTCATTATTGATGAACTTGCAGACTTAATGATTGTTGCTGGCAAAGAAGTTGAAGCGTCAATTCAACGGATTACACAGCTTGCACGAGCAGCTGGTATTCACTTAATTGTTGCCACACAACGTCCAAGTATCGATGTCATTACAGGGATCATCAAAGCAAACATTCCTTCACGGATTGCCTTTGCTGTAACAAGTAATGTTGATTCTCGAACGATATTGGATTATGGTGGAGCTGAGAAATTACTTGGTTATGGTGATATGCTCTATGTTCCTATTGGAGAACCAAATCCAATACGGATTCAAGGTGTTTTTGTTTCTGATGATGAAGTTCGCAAAGTAGCACAAGCTGCAATTGGGCAAGGAAAACCAATGTATGATGATGCGTTTATTCAATTAGAAGGCGTCGAACATAATGAAGGATTTGTCCAAGCAAGTGAAGATCCATTGTATGAAGAAGTTAAATCATTTGTTATTCATGCTCAAAAAGCATCGACTTCCATGATTCAACGACGATTCTCATTGGGTTATAATCGAGCAGCACGGATGATGGACTCAATGGAAGCTGAAGGTGTGATTGGTCCTGCATCTGGTTCTAAACCACGTGAGGTGTACCACCAACACGATGAATAAACAAACAAAACTCACCATTGGATGACTTTCAATGGTGAGTTATTTTTTTGATTACTACAATTAATTCGAGAGTATAATTTTGCAGGCTTTTTAAACAAAGAGTAGCTAGATTATGTTTATGCACTGTTATTGCTTGAGAGTAAAGCTACAAAAAATAAAGTGGAGGATGCATATCCATGTTGTTTTGTAACTTTAAAAAAGTTGATTTATGATCATATAAGTTAGGCTTTAAAGTATGATAAAGTTTTTGTTGATTTCTGCTATTTTTATGATAATATTTGAATATAAATTCTAGAAATATTGGTATATAAATGCTAAAAAATAGTATTGCATTTCTTACTGTTAGTATACTTTTGTTACTATTTAACAGTTCTTTAATAGTGGATGCTCAAGAACCACAAAAAGCTCAAATTAATACTATGAATTATCAAAGACTTTTAAATTCCCACCAATCCATGATGTTAATCATGGATTTTAATACTGGAGAGATTTATTATGCAAATGAAGCTGCATACAAGTTTTATGGTTATGATAATCTAGAATCGATGAACATTAATCAGATAAATTTACTTTCAGAATTAGAGATACAGGAAGAAATGAACAAAGCATTCACTGAACAGCGTAATTTTTTTGTTTTCCAACACAAACTTTCTAATGGTCAAATAAAAGAAGTTGAAGTAAGATCGTATCCGTTTGTTGAAAATGGAAAAAGTTATCTTTTTTCGATTATCAATGACAGAACTCAAATCGTAGAACTTAGAAATCGAGAAAGGCTTTTTAGTGTGTTGTTTTTTACATTGTTAGTTTTGCTAATCCTAATTCTATTTGTTGTATTCATATTGAATAAGAAACAATTACGGCTTCAAGCTGAACAAAACCTAAAGCTTGAAAATGTGTTACAAGCTACTAATTCGATAAGTTGGGAATATGATTTAAAACGTAAAAAACTACTACTAGAAAATTATGTTTCAGATTCTAAGACAAGCCAGTTAAGTGCAAAACTTGAAATGGAAATCGAAGAATTAAGTGAGTTAATGGATAAAAATGAATTTGATAAGATCACAGCAATTATTAAAACATTATCACTGCATAATAAAAGGTTCCAAAGTGTGATAAAGATTCATAATAAAACACAATCAATTATGTACTTCAATATTTTTGGTCAGATTTCACTGTTCGATTCAATAAGTAATCCTTTAAAGGTAAGTGGGCTATTGATAGATGAATCAGAAAAAATTACTGTTTTCAATGAACTGGTTGAAACCACGCGATTCAAAGATACATTAATATCCAACTTACCAGGAGTTGTGTATCAGGCATACAATGATCTGGGTTGGTCCATGAAATTCATATCAGATACTTGTCTTGAACTAACGGGTTATTCAAGTAAAGAATTCTATAATCATGAAATCTTGTTTAAGCATCTCATTGCTCCTCATCATGTTAATTTAGTGATGCAAAAATGGGCTATAGCTATCACTAACAAAACACATTTCGATGCTGTTTATGAGATTGTAACGAAGTCTGGTCAGTTTAAATTTGTGCATGAAATATGCAAACCAATCTTTAACAACAATAATGAACTTGAATACATTGAAGGTTATTTTATGGATTTAACAGAAATAAAGCAAAAAGATGAAAAAATCAATTATTTAGCTAAACATGACAAACTTACAGGACTTTGTAATCGTTGGTACTTTGAAGAGTACTTGTATGAACATGAAGGCAATTCACTGGGTAATCTTCATATTTTTTACTTTGATATTGATGGGTTAAAGATAATCAATGATGCTTTTGATTTCGAAGCAGGAGATATGTTGATTGTAGAGATTTCAAGTTTCCTAAAAGATATAGGGTATTTTAACGATATTTTTAGGGTTGGAGGCGACGCTTTTGTTGGAATCTCTTATAATGAATCTTTAAACGAAAATGATGTGATTAGAAAGATTGATCAGTTTAATGAAAATTTTCGTTACAAGGATATCAACATGCATCTATCCTATGGTTATTCGAACTTAAAACGCTATAAAAAGCGTTCACTATTTACAGCAGTAAAAGAAGCAGAGAATCATATGTTGAGTCAAAAAGCAACACAAATTACCAGCAGTAACTCAAAAACAATTTTCAGTATTTTAAAAACATTGACTGCTAAATTTGATGAAGAAGAAAGACACTCGAATTTTGTGAGTGCCATGTGTGGTGAATTTGGAAAATATCTGGATTTAAACCATTTGCAAATTAGTGAGTTTGAATTAGCTGGTATGCTACATGACATTGGAAAAATTGCAATTCCTGATTCAATATTAAGAAAAGAAGGGAAACTAGATGATGAAGAATGGAGGATTATGAAGTCACATTCTACAATAGGTTATGAAATTTTAAGTACTGCTAATGAATACTCGAATTTGGCCAATTTTGTACGCTCACATCATGAGAGATTTGACGGTTTTGGATATCCTGATGGATTGTTAGGTGAAGATATTCCACTGTGCTCAAGAATAATCGCTATTGTTGATGCTTATGAAGCGACGACAACAGATCGTGTTTATCGAAAGGC
>CAYGIY010000038.1:0-11474 GCA_964350055.1 uncultured Erysipelothrix sp. | reverse complement strand
ATGTTGTAAATTTTGTGATATCACAAATGAGTCTGCTTTGTTTATTTGATGTGGTTGTTTAAATAATACATGGTTTAGAATCCTCTCAACAAGCATTGCTACTGGAGGTTGTTGATAGTCTTTGTTGTTATAAGTAAACACTCGACAATCAATATCTTGCACACATAAATCACTACAAGAAGCACAATGATCTTCTTTTACATCCAGTTCGATATCCACTTGATTGATTCGTATGGTAGGTGAACTTAAAAAATGATGTTTTTTTGCTACACTTTCATTGATGATTTGGATTTTATTAAGCTTGATTTCAATATCAAACAAATCAAGAATCGGTTTAACCATATTACATGCTTGTTCAATGTTTTGATCTGTCATCGAACAACGTTGGCAAACTGAGTTGTCCAAAAATAAGAAGTCAATAATCACATGTTTTTTTTGACTTACCCCACAACATGATTGTTGGGGAGTACAACATCTTAGTTGATTTTCAAGCATCGTGGTTCCACTCCTTTGTTTAACTCAGAATACTTAATAATATACTCATAATATACCACACAAATTCAATACAAAAATAACCCTTTCGGGTTATTACTTAATTTTCAAAATTTTAACATCATATGGTTGATTCGCATTAACGGTAACCACATCACCTTCACGATGTTCCATCACAGCATTTGCAAGTGGTGTGGCATTGGATAATTTCCCATTTAATGGATCAGCTTCAACTGAACCTACAATCGTGAATGTTTCTTCAGAATTTGTTTCTAAGTCTTTCATTGTAAATGTGGTTCCTAAACGAATGACTCTTTGACCACCCTTTTTCTGATCAATGATTTCAATGTTATTTAACATGATATCGAGCTCACGAATACGTGCTTCTATCCGAGCTTGACGATCACGAGCAGCATCATAGTCTGCGTTTTCACTTAAATCACCTTGTGCACGAGCAGCTTGAAGATCTTCAATGACTTCTTTGCGTACCACATGTATCAAATGTTGTTGTTCTTTAATTAATTCGTTTAAACCCTCTTGGGTTACGTATACTTTTTCTTGTGTCATACAATCCCTCTTTTTACTTTGCCCATTATAGCATGTTTTCCTTGATGATACTACTGATTTTAGTTGTCAGCAAGTCAACAGCTACTTCATTTTTCCCACCTTGTGGAATAATTACATCCGCAAACTTCTTGCTTGGTTCAATAAACTGTTCATGCATCAGTCGAACCGTGGTTGTATACTGCTCAACCACAGATTCAAGTGTTCGTCCACGTTGATGAACATCGCGCATCAAGCGCCGTATAAAACGAATATCTGCTTGAGTTTCGACATACACTTTTATATTTAGGCGTTGCCTAATTTTTTCATCTTCTAAAACAAAAAGCCCTTCAAGGACAATCACATCCGCAGGCATCACGGTTTCAATCGTTTCACTGCGTGTGTAACTTACAAAATCATAGACTGGCTTTTGAATGGGTTGTCTTAATATCAATTGATCAAGGTGTGATACCAACAATTGATTATCAAAAGCAAATGGATGATCATAATTGGTTTGCAATCGCTCTTCCATTGTCATGTGAGATTGATCAGCATAATAGTCATCTTGTCTGATGATGACTATAGAATTTGATTTCTCAAATGCACTTTTTAATCGCTTTGAAATGAGTGTCTTCCCTGAAGCACTTCCGCCTGCAATTCCTATAATAACTGGATTCATGTTAACGACCTCTCAAATATTTATTTACATTTGCTTCATGCTCTGCTAGTGTTTTTGCAAAATAAATGGTTCCATCTCCATAAACATCAGCCATAAAATACAAGTAGTCCGTTGTTTCTGGACTTAATGTTGCAATGATGGCCATCTCAGATGGATTTAAAATTGGTCCAACTGGTAAACCACGATACATATACGTGTTATATGGAGAATCGATGTTTGTTCTACGTTCACACTCTAACCAACTATCAAACTCATACAATGAGTAACAAACCGTTGGACTAGCTTGTAGTGGCATATTGATGCTTAAACGATTATAAAAGACACCTGCAATTAGTCGCATGTCTTCTAATTCTCTTGCTTCGTATTGAACAATAGAAGCAAAGATAAATATTTCGTGTATGCTTAGATTTGATTGCTCAAAGAGCTGTTGGTGTCGATTGACTATGCGTTGAGTCTGATCTAACAGACGAATCGTAATCGCTCTAGGACTGGTGGAAACATAAAAGTCATAGGTTTCTGGAAATAGATACCCTTCTAAATAAACTCGAACTCGAGGATCAATAATCTCATCAGTTAAAAATGAATAGCGATCAATCATCTCAAGAACAAATGTCTCATCATTCCATAAATCCAATAGGTCTTCAGCACTCACATTGGTGTTTTCAGACATTCGTTTTGCAATATCTTTTGCCCAAAAACCTTCAGGTAATGTCACACGAACTTGATCTGGGATTGTTTTTGAACCATCATTTAGTGTTTGAAGTATCTCTAAAACCGTCCAAGAACGATCCAAACGGAATGATCCTGCTTTAATGGCCGTTAAGTTGTTGTTATTTGCGATATAACGAACATACAGCGTGGAGCGAACCAAATCTTTTTCTTTTAAAGCCTCAGCAACTGATGATAAACCTTGTCCAGAAACAACTTCAAAAACGACGACCTCAGATTCATCAGTCACCGGTTGTGTTAATTGATTTGTAACTATAAAAGCACCAACTCCTAAAAGTGAAATAATTAGAAGTATAGCAATGAGTACTCTAGTGAACCGATTCTTCTTCATCTTGCTCTTCAATAAAGGCATTGAATACCTCTTCAACAAAACTCCATTCTGCATCATCTTCGATAGCGAACAGGTTTCCTTCTTCATCATAAACAGACGCAAACACTTGTCCATCTTCATCTTCAGGGTTAAAATAAACCACTATATTTTTTTGTGATACCGTACTTTCAACTGTAAATAATACGGTCATTTCAATTTCTAATCCAGTCTCATCGACAACAAAGATTGTTTCGTTTTCCATACTTACCTCCTAGCATCTAAATAGCTTTGTAATAGTATCACAGCAGCCATTTGATCAATTAACTGTTTTCTTTTTTTACGTGACATGTCTAACGAAATCATGGAACGATTTGCCTCTTTACTAGTAAGCCGTTCGTCCCACATCACAATCGTTGCATCCACTTGTTTTTCTAATAAATCTTTAAAAAGCATGGCGCGTTCTGCACTAACGCCTATATCATTATTCATGTGTTTCGGAAGCCCTATCACAATCTCAGTGATTTTTTGCTCTTTACAAAGCAAAGCAACCTGAGTTGCTGCTTGTGTATAGTCTTGATTTGCAAAAATAACAGTTTTAAACGGTTGTGCGTAGTATCCTTGAGAGAATGCTATTCCAACTGTTTTTTCCCCAACATCAAGACCAAAATAAAGTGGATTAATCATCCAAATACGAACGCACCAATTCTTCAATTAACTCATGTCGTTCAATTGATTGAATGATTGCGCGAGCATTTTTATAAGATGATATATAAGCTGGATCATTAGAGATTAAATAACCTGCCAATTGATTCACAGCGTTATATCCTCTTTCAGTCAATGCATCACAAACTTGTGTTAGAACACTTTTGATATGCTCTTTTCTAACAGCTTCAGTTTTAATAGCAATCGTTTCTGTCTGTTGTTGTTTCATCATGGCTTCTCCCTACCCGTATTGTATCTTAATCGACTTAGAAATTAAAGGACTTCAACTATTTTCTTATACACAACATCCATCGCTTCATCGATTTTACTCAAATCCTTGCCTCCAGCTTGAGCAAAATCCTTTCGACCACCACCATTTCCGCCTGTGATCATTGCTGCTTCTTTAACTAAAAGACTACAATCAACCTGATGGTCGACTAAATTTTTAGTACAACCAGAAACAAACATAATTTGATCTCCATCGGTTGCGACCAAGAAAATCAAACCGCGATCAAACTGTCTTAAACCAGATTCTACCATTTGTTTAAGTGGTTTAAATGGTTGGTTATCAATTCGCTTAAAGACAACGGATGTACCTTTAATATCTTTTGCACCTATGGTGAGTGCCAGTGCTTGTTGCTGGGTGATTCTCGCTTGTAACTGTGACATTTCCTTTTGCTGTTGCACATGATTATCGTGTAGCTGTTGTACTTTCTCTTCAACTTTGCTAATAGTAGGAACATTGATCACCTTTGCAATCATCTCTAATTGTGTGATCGCATGTTGATACTCTTTAAAAGCCTCCAGTTTACTTTTGCATACAATCCGTCGGATACCAGATCCAATACTTTCTTCACTGATTAACTTGGCAATACCTATGTCACTTGTATTGTTGACATGAGTGCCACCACATAACTCCATTGAAATATCACCAACAGACACAACACGAACTTCTGACTCATATTTTTCATTAAACAAAGCAGTCGCACCTGCTGTTTTTGCTGCTTCTAGTGCCATATATTCTGTATGAACTGTCAAATGATTGAAAATTTGTTGATTCATCAAGTCTTCAATCAATTTGAGTTGTTTGGCATCTACCTTCTCAAAATGTGTAAAGTCAAATCTCATGTACTCATCCCCAACATAAGAACCCGCTTGCTGGACATGGTCGCCTAGTGTGTTCTTTAGTGCTGCTTGAAGAAGATGCGCTAACGTGTGATTTGCTTTGATTTTTTCTCGTTTTAATACATCAATATGTAAGGTTACTGTTTGTCCTTGATGTAGTGTGTACTTTGTGTTTACTTTGTGTAAGTGCTGCAGTCGCACCTGCTGTTTTTGCTGCTTCTAGTGCCATATATTCTGTATGAACTGTCAAATGATTGAAAATTTGTTGATTCATCAAGTCTTCAATCAATTTGAGTTGTTTGGCATCTACCTTCTCAAAATGTGTAAAGTCAAATCTCATGTACTCATCCCCAACATAAGAACCCGCTTGCTGGACATGGTCGCCTAGTGTGTTCTTTAGTGCTGCTTGAAGAAGATGCGCTAACGTGTGATTTGCTTTGATTTTTTCTCGTTTTAATACATCAATATGTAAGGTTACTGTTTGTCCTTGATGTAGTGTGTACTTTGTGTTTACTTTGTGTAAGTGCTGCTTATGAGGTGCTTTGATAACATCAACAACATCAATCACGACTTGATCCACTTTGATGACCCCTGTATCCGCTATTTGACCACCGCTTTCAGCATAGAAAGGTGTCTGATCAAAAACAACAAATCCTTCCCCTTTAAGTTGCTCAACGCGCTGTTGGTTTTGAAATAAAGCAGTAATCTTAGCTTGTATAGTCGTTTGATCATGACCTATAAATATAGACTCATCAACAAATGCCAATAAATCTTCACTTTGAGTTGCCATCGATTCACTATCCACACGTGCATCTCTAGCTCGTTCTTGTTGTTGTTTCATCTGTGTCTTAAACCCATCTAAATCAACTTCAATGTTGTGTTCTTCACAAATCTCTTGTGTCAACTCTAAAGGAAAACCATAAGTATCGTATAATGTAAAGGCAACAACGCCATCCAATGTCTTGGTTTTTAATTGTTTGATTTTTAAAAGCAATAAGGCTTCACCATCTGCTAACGTATTCTTAAAGCGTTTTTCTTCGGCTTCAATTAATGATTCAATCAGTTTTTGATTTCCTTTTAAATCTGTATAGAAACCACCCATGACCTCAATGACAACTTCCACCAAGTCTTTTAAAAATGATTGTTGGATATCAAGTTTAATCCCATAACGGACAGCTCTTCTTAAAAGACGACGTAATACATACCCACGACCTTCATTGGAAAACAATGCGCCATCACTTAAGGCAAACACAACTGTACGAATGTGATCTGCAATGACACGATAGGCCATTGGATAATCATCGTATTTTTTATTTGTTTTTTTTGCAATGGCATCGATAATTGGCAGAAATATGTCTGTATCATAGTTTGTTGGTACATTTTGTGCCACACAACAAAGTCTTTCAAAGCCCAAGCCAGTGTCAATGTTTTTTTGCGGTAATTCCTTATAAGTCAATCGGTCTTGACCTTCTATTCCATTATATTGCGAAAAGACAATATTCCATACTTCAACATATCGCTCATTATCTATCTCATCAAAAAACAGTTTTTCACCAAGTCCCTCTAGATCATAGTATTCCCCACGATCTACATATATTTCACTATTTGGACCACATGGACCATCGCCAATTTGCCAATAGTTATCTTCAGATTTCAAAATTCTATCAGGATTAAAACCGATAGTATTTACCCAAATATCATATGCATCTTGATCACTCGGATGGACACTCACGTATAATTTATCAGGATCAAATCCCATCCATTTTGGGCTTGTTAAAAACTCCCAAGCATAAGCAATCGCATCTTCTTTAAAGTAATCGCCAATCGAAAAATTGCCAAGCATTTCAAAAAAAGTGTGGTGACGAGCCGTCTTGCCAACATTTTCGATATCGTTGGTTCGAATTGATTTTTGTACATTTACAATTCTAGGATTAGCAGGTTTGATGGTTCCATCAAAATATTTCTTTAAAGCGGCCACACCAGAATTAATCCAAAGTAGTGTTGGATCATTATGTGGAATCAATGAAGCACCAGGCTCCACCATATGATTTTTACTCTTAAAAAATTCAAGAAACATTGTACGTATTTTGTTTGATTGCATAATTGTCTCCTTTTCCATAAAAAAAGTCCCTGCTTCCAGGAACGAATAAATTCGCGGTACCATCCTGATTCACTCACATGAGTGCACCTTTGCTCTTTAACGCAGAATACGGGAATGATTAGTTCCTTCTCAAAGTAGCTTCCCTTAAGTAAGTGGAAGATTTGCACCAACCATCTTCTCTCTTAACACATTCTTAAAGTACTCATCTTTGAATAATTGATACTATTATATCATATTTTTTCGAGATGGTTGCCAAAAAACTTAAATCTCAATCGTTACTTGTATTGTTGGTATTAATCATTTAAGTGTTTGATGATCCGTTGTTTTAGATAGGTTTTGCGTTGTCTTGTATCATCATTTTGAATTGCTTTTAAAAATGCTTCTTTTTCACCTAAACAGATGAGTGAATTAGCTGCTCGCGTGATTCCTGTATAATAAAGCCGACGTTGAAGCATCCAACCATATTCTCTTAATGCAATCAATATTACAATTGGGTATTCATTCCCTTGTGATTTATGCACACTCATGCAATAGGCATGACTAATGTTAATGAACATTTCAGGAGTGTATTCAACAAAATTACCATCAAACTCTACAATCATCCGGTTTTGCTTGTGCTCATCTTCATTGGCGTATATGATTTCTACCAAACATCCAATATCACCATTAAAGACTTGATCATCCACTTGATTTTTTAATTGTAGAATTTTGTCTTCTTCACGATACACGCGATATCCAACTTGAAGTTCGCGTTTGTATGCAGATGGCGGATTAAATGCTTTTTGTAGTGCATGGTTAAGTGCATCAATTCCTGCTAGTCCATTGTACTTTGGAGCTAAAACTTGAATATCCTCTAATGAATACCCTCGATTCAATGCTGCTTGAACCAATGCAATTACTTTTTCTTTTGTTTGTGTGCTATTTGATGCAACATACCGAACGTCATTTACAAAGTTAAAGTCAATTTTACCAGAAAGCACATCATGTGCTAAAGCAATCACTTCAGACCCTTCGTGTTGACGATAAATGGTTTTTAGTTCAATGACTGGACAAATTGTTGAATCAATTAGGTCTTTTAGAACATGCCCTGGTGCAACTGAGGGCAATTGATCTTGATCACCAATCAGTAACAATTTACAATGTGGTGGTAGTGCTCGAATAAGTTGTGCCATCAAATAAGTATCCACCATGGAAAACTCATCCACAATCAACACATCCACACTCAAAAGATTATCAGTATTACGACCAAACGTATTGGTTTCTAAATCCCATTGTAATAGAGAGTGAATTGTACTTGCGCGATAATTGCTAAGAAATGATAGGCGCTTTGCTGCACGTCCAGTAGGAGCACTTGTTTCGATAATCACTGGTGGATTTGCTAGTTTACAAAGTTCAATAATCGCTAATACAAGTGTCGTTTTACCTGTACCTGGACCTCCTGTGATAATCATATTTGGATAAAGAAAAAAATCTAAGATGGCTTGCCGTTGTTGTTGATCATACTCAATTTGAAATTTAGTCTCTATTTGATTGATCTTTTGATCCAACTCACTCACGATGACTTCAACTTTTTCAGTTGATCTTGTTAAAAAATCTGCTATTAAAACTTCTGATTCATATTGGCTTAAGGGGTAAAGACGTGTATCATCATAGACTAACTTACGTTTATCTAAAACACGATCTAAAATATCCATCACGCTATCCCACTGGTGATATTTGCGATGAAACTGCTGTAGAAAATCATCTGCATCAACATAACTATCACCAAAACGCATGCACTGTTGCATACAATCATCGATTAATGCAGCTTCTTGCCTTAAAAAATCATCAAATTCAAATCCTAAAGCCAACGCCACTTTATCTGCTGTTTTAAATCCAATGCCATCAATATCATCAATTAAACGATAGGGATTATTCTTAATTAACCACAAAGCATCTTCTCCATAAACACGTTGAATCTTCATCATTTGACGCAACGAGAGTCCACTGGTTGTCAAAAATGATGTCATTTGATCTTGATAATCACTCTTTAATATCGTTTGAATGATCTCATCTTGTTTCTTCTTGTTTAAACCTTCAATATTGTAACGTTTTTCTGGTTGTTGTTTGACTTGTTCAATACAATTAATCCCCAATGCATCCACAAACTTCTCAGCGGTTTTTTTACCAATACCGACAAAAGCAGATGATGATAAAAATGCAACAATTGCATGTCTTTCCTTTGGTATGATACGCTGATAACTATCTAAAACAAACTGCATGCCATACTTTGGGTGTTCTTGATACAAACCAACACACTCAAGCATCGTATCACGCTCAAACAAGGGCATGTAGCCTGTTACAAAAATTTGTTTTTCCGTTATTTCATACAAAACAAAACGCATCACTGTAAACTGATTACTTTCACTGTGATACACAATAGATTTAACTTTTCCAATGATTGTTTGTTGCATCAAAGAATGTATTGTGTTATCAATATGGCAACAATTCCAATGACATTATTTAAAACATGTAACCAGATTGCACCCGATAACTTTCCAGTTTCCTCATATATTCTAACAAAAAATAATCCTAAAATCATGTAGATAATGATGTAAGGATAATCAACGGTGTTTCCTTCTATTACGGATTGAAAAACATGCATAAACCCAAAGGTAATCACACTCATCAATATTGCAAACACATAGCGATTTGCTTTTCTTAGTTTTCGATATAACACCCCACGAAACACAATTTCCTCAACAATAGGCGCCATAATAATAGCAGAAAAAACAACAAAAAAAGCATCACTTCGAATAGCTTCAGCAATTGCAGATTGATTTTGACTTTGATCAGTATCGGTTAATCTAGCAATTAAGGGATTGGCAATCAACATGGTTAAGTACATTAACCCATAGTTGACAAAAATCTTCTTTGTCAGTGTTTTGCTTTTAATCTTTATATCACGCTCTTCAATAAACAAAGGCCATCCAAGCACAAGCGTAACCACAATGGTCACAATAAGAATCATATAAGCCCAAAATGGAGATAACAACCCATCATGATTTGTAAATAGACTTGTAAATAAAACTCCCAAAAGCGGATAAACTACTAAAAAGCCAATGAAATAATTGACACAAATACCAAATGCAGCAGCATTGGATAACAGTGATGGTTGATCTAGTTTTGAGTTTCTTTTAATCATGATGCACCTTCCTTTTCACAATATCGTGCAGTGATTGACCATTTTTAAATACATCACTGATTTGTCCACCACCTATACAAATATCATCTACATATAACACCGCTTCTTGACCTTTGGTCACAGATGCGATGGTTTGTGGATACGATAAGATAATTTCATCCTTTTGATACTCTATGTCAACCGCATTGTCTTTTTGACGATACCTAAATTTTGCTTGAGCATGCTTTGGATATTGATCACTTAACCAATTCAAGCGGTTGATGATGCAAGTATCTGAAAACAAATCCACATGATCTTGTGTTAATCCAACATACAGTTCGTTACGATCCAAATCTTTTCCTACTACAAACCAAGGTCCGTGATGGTGATCAATATTCAAACCTTTGCGTTGACCAATGGTATAAAACATAACACCATGGTGAGTTCCTACAATTTTCTGTGTATCTACATCAATAATATTCCCTTGATGTTTGGGAATATAGTTATGTAAGAATTCTCTAAAATGTCGTTCACCAATAAAACAAATACCCGTCGAATCTTTTTTTGTTGCTAATTCGAAGCTTTGTTTTATTGCTATTTGGCGAACATCTTCTTTAAGCAAATGTCCCAATGGAAATAATGTATAATCTAGTGTTTCTTGTGGTATTTGCACAAGAAAATAGGTTTGATCTTTATTTTTGTCTACTGCTTTTTTTAAGTATGTCCGACCATCAATTTTGACTGTCTGTGCATAATGTCCTGTTGCAACAGCATCAAAACCATGTTGTTTAGCATAAGCAACAAATGCGTCAAACTTGATATGTTTGTTGCATAAGATATCAGGATTTGGTGTATAGCCTTTTTTTGTTTCATCAAGGAATACTTGAAAAACCTCATCCCAGTATGCTTGTACAAAATCAACACGATGCAATTTGACACCCAATTGATTCGCAACCTTTAAGGCGTCCATATAGTCTGTTTCTTGTGGACAAACTTCTTGATTTAATGTTGGGTTACCAAAAATATCATTATTGATGGATGCGTCCCAGTTACGCATAAAACCGCATTCAACCTCATGACCTTGTTGGATTAATAAGTAAGCAGCTACTGCTGAATCGACTCCTCCAGAGAGCCCAACAAAAACTTTCATAAAACACCTCAAATTGTATTATATCATAAAAAAAAACTGTACACAGTGTACAGCTTATTCAATCTCATCGGTTTGCTCAAAGGCATGTCCACACTCTGGAAAGTTTGAACAATTCGGGTTACAAGATGACAGAGCAACTTTTCTTAACTCCGGTGGAATAAATGCACCAATTTCCTCTTCATCATATCCAACTAAGAAACTTCTTTCATTAAGGATGATGGGACGTTTTAAAACAGAAGGATTTTTTTGAACAAATGATACCAATTCTTTAATTGATAATTCTTCAATATTAATCCTACTTTCTTGAATAATCTTTGAACGTTTGGAAATAATATCCTCGGTTCCGTTTTCTGAACGCATTAACAAATGCTTAATTTCGTTTTCATTAAGTAACGTTGTAAAAATGTTTTTTTCAATAAATTTTAAATCACGCTCATGCATCCATTGTTTAACCTTGCGGCAAGATGCACAACCAGGAGA
>CAYGIY010000037.1:0-11502 GCA_964350055.1 uncultured Erysipelothrix sp. | reverse complement strand
TGTTAATTTTTTAACTAGTGGTGAATTATGAAAAAAAAATATTTATTATTACTTCTTATACTGCTTTGTGGTTGTGCTCAACCAATCGACAAATCGACAAGTCTTCGTATCTTGTCGCCTTTTGGTGCCCCCTCAATTGCACTATTAGATGAAATCAATAAATCGAATCATCAAATCACAAATGTATCCGGAACTGATTTACTATTAGCAAATTTAATTAATCAAACACCTAGCTATGAATTGATTGTTGCACCAATCAATGTTGGACTGACACTCATACAGAATAATCAAACACACTATCGTTTATTAAGTGTGCTGACATGGGGAAATCTTTATCTTGTTGGCTATGATGAGTCAGATTTGACATCAAATGAAACAGTGGCTTTATTTGGTAAAGATGCAGTTCCTGAAAAAATAATCAATCATAGCATTCAGCCGAATCAATTGACTATGAAACAACAATACTTTGGATCAATGATGGACACCCAAGCACAACTTTTAAGTCAACAAGTTCGAGTTGCTCTATTAGCTGAACCACTTGTGAGTGCAACACTAAAACAAAATAATGATCTTAAGATTTTGATAGATATTCAACAACAATATCAACAAGCAACAGGATTTGATAACTACCCACAAGCAGCGTTATTTGTTTTAGAATCGTTTTATCAAGAAAACAGAACAGCAGTGAATCAGTTTGTTACCGGTTTGATTGACTACAACAATCTCATTACAAATGATAGCAATCAGTTAGAAATTGATTTAAACAACACTGATTTGACCGTACTTGGTTTACCACCAGCACCTATAGTCAAAGAAGCATTTAGTCGTATGAATATTCGCGTTGTGTTTGCAAATGATGTAAGACAAGAGATTCAACGCTTCATGGATTTATTTAATTTTGAAGTAAATGATCACATGATTGTACAATGATATGAAACAAAACATACGCTACGCTTTTACAATATCATTACTCTTATTGACATGGCATGTGCTTGCACTCTCAATTGATCATGCCATGATTTTACCCATGCCCCAAGATGTTTTAAACCAAATGATAAATCAAGTTCAACATACATCGTTTTATATGAGCATCATCATGACTTGTTATCGTATGCTTGTTGGATTGACGATTGCATGTGTGCTTGGAGTGTTGATTGGACTGCTTGCTTCACTTAAACCATGGCTAAATGACTTGATCACTCCAATAACAACCATGATAAAGACAATACCAAATATTTCATACATAATCATTGTGTTGCTTTGGTTTTCTAGTCATCAAAGTGTGATTGTCATTGTTTTCCTAATTTTGTTTCCATTGTTTTATGAAGCAACTAAAACAGGCATCCAATCCATACGTGCCTCACTTATGGATGTGTTGAAAGTTTATTCTGAAACACCTTTAAATAAATTAAAAAATGTATATATCCCTTCTATGTTACCCTTTGTGTTATCAAATTTATCAGTCTCATTAAACCTAGGATTTAAAGTAGCAATTATGGCAGAAGTTTTAGGTCAACCTGCAATGGGAATTGGTAGAAACATGTTGCTTTCAAAACTAACACTTGATATGGCTAGTCTATTTGCATGGACAGCATGGATTATTATCTTTGGATTAATCTTTGATAAAGTCATACAATTTATCATCCATCACATCAAACATAACATATTAAACATTTAAACTTTTTGATCTCACGAAGTTTCTTGTTGTTTAACATTGCATTTTTTGCTTTCCTGGCATATAATTTGAAAAGAAATTGTTTGTTTGTGAATTCACAAACATAAAGTAAGTTACCGCTTTTAATTAAGCATAAGGAGAGATTCCCATGGAAAATCAAACCCTACAACAAAAAGGATCACTCGATTTAGAACACATTGCTGAGAAGTTTGTACTATTGAATGCATTCATCAATGAGCAACCTTCAAAAGAACATGCAATCATTACCGTGCTACATCGAGCACAAAAACTATTTGGTTATTTACCAAAAGAGCTGCAACTTTATGTTGCACGACAACTCAATGTTCCAGCAGCACGCGTCTTTGGCGTGGTAAGCTTTTACTCTTTCTTTACTCAGACACCACGTGGTGAACATACCATCAGTATATGTATGGGTACTGCCTGTTTTGTTAAAGGTGTTTCCAGTATCAAAGATAAACTCAAAGATGTTTTAGCTATTGATGTTAATCAAACAACTCCTGATGGGAAATTCACATTAAAAGAAGTTCGTTGCATTGGTGCTTGTGGATTAGCTCCTGTAATCATGGTCGATCAAGAAATAATTGGAAATTTGACTGCTCATGATATGGAAAGTTTGGTTATCAAATACCGTGCCAAACCAGGAGGTCAATCATGATTATTCAATCTAAAGACGATCTTAAGAAAGTTCTAACTGATTATCAAGATCGTGCATCACGACGCAGCAGCAACAAAGCAAAGAAAGACGCTGTTGAAATCTTAGTTGGTATGGCCACTTGTGGTATTGCCGCAGGTAGTCAAAAGGTATTTGATTTATTATCAAAAGAAGTAATTGATCAAAACCTCAATCATGTTCGTATAGTCCCTGTTGGTTGTATGGGATATTGTCATAGCGAGCCGACCGTCGTAGTCACGATGGCAAAAAAGAATCCAGTGATTTATGGAAAAATAAATGAAGAAACTGCCCTTCAAATACTTGATCAACACATCATCAACAACAAAGTTGTGAAATCACATGTGCTTGATTGTGAATTTGAGCGGGCTATATAGGAGGAAAAGATGAGCACTCCTGCAAAACAATATCGAATTGCTTTACGCAATTGCGGATTTATTAACCCTTTAAAAATAAATGAATACATTGCTTTTAATGGATATCAAGCATTAGAAATGTGTATCAACCAATACACACCGGATGAAGTGATTGATATCGTTGAGCAAAGTGGCCTTCGCGGACGTGGAGGTGGTGGCTTTTCAGCAGGTTTAAAATGGAAACTAACCAGACAAACTGTTGGTGATCAAAAGTACGTCATTTGCAATGCCGATGAAGGTGACCCTGGTGCTTTTATGGATCGATCTATATTAGAAGGTGATCCACATTCAGTAATTGAAGCCATGGTAATTGCAGGTTATGCAATTGGTGCAAATACAGGAATTGTGTATATTCGAGCAGAATATCCTTTAGCAATTGCTCGTTTAGAACATGCTATAAATCAAGCAAAAAGCGTTGGTTTATTAGGTAAAGACATATTTGGATCATTATTTGAGTTTAACATTGAAATTAAACTTGGAGCAGGTGCATTTGTCTGTGGTGAAGAAACAGCTTTAATTCATTCTTGTGAGGGAAACCGTGGTGAACCTACTAAGAAACCCCCTTACCCTTCTGTAGAAGGCTATTTAAAGAAACCTACTTCTGTTAATAACGTCGAAACTTTAGCAAATGTTCCTCCGATTATTTTAAAAGGTTCTAGTTGGTTCCAATCCATCGGTACAGCAACCTCAAAAGGTACCAAAGTATTTGCTCTTGCAGGTAAAGTTAAAAAAGTTGGATTGGTTGAAGTGCCAATGGGAACGACTTTAAGAGAAATTATTTATGACATCGGTGGTGGTATTATCGATAATAAAGCTTTTAAAGCCGTTCAAACTGGAGGCCCATCTGGAGGTGTTATTACAGTTACAGATTTAGATACACCTATTGATTATGAATCACTTGCCAATATTGGGTCGATGATGGGTTCAGGTGGCATGATTGTCATGGATGAAGATGACTGTATGGTGAATATCGCAAAATTCTATTTAGAGTTCACACAAGAAGAATCATGTGGGAAATGCACACCATGTCGACTTGGCACAAAAAGAATGTTTGAAATCCTCGATAAAATTACAAATGGTACGGGTACCATGGAAGATATCAATCGTTTAAAAACATTAGGACAAATGATTAAAGATAGTGCTTTATGTGGTTTAGGGCAAACAGCACCCAACCCAGTATTAAGTACCCTTTATTTTTTCTATGATGAATACATTGCACATATTAAAAACAAACAATGCCCAGCAAAAGTATGCAAAGCGCTACTGAAATATGAGATTGACCAAGAAAAATGCATTGGATGCACCGCTTGTGCGCGTGTGTGCCCTGTCGATTGTATCAGTGGTCAACCAAAAGCACTTCATGTGATTGATCCAAATGTATGTATTGCTTGTGGTGCTTGCTATGACGCATGTAAATTTGATGCCGTCATCGCACCTTAAGGAGGAACCACGATGAAAATGATCAATGTAATTATCAACGACAATTTAGTCAAAGTACCGGAAGGAACAACCATTTTAGATGCAGCTAAATCTGTTAATGTTAAGATTCCTACTTTATGTCATTTAAAACTAGAAGATTTTGGTATCGTCAATAAACAAGCGACATGTCGTGTTTGCATGGTTGAAGTTGAAAACAGAAACACGCTTGTTCCTTCTTGTTCTGAAATTTGTAATGATGGCATGAAGATCCGTACTGACTCTATTCGAGCAATCTCAGCACGTAGAACCAATGTCGAATTATTACTATCCAATCACCCAAATGATTGCTTAGTATGCCAAAAGAACCTTGATTGTGAGTTGCAATCTTTAGCATCACATTTAAATATTCGTGAAATACACTACGAAGGTGAAAAAATGAATTATCCTAAAGATGATTCATCATTGGCTCTAATTAAAGATCCAAATAAATGCGTGATGTGTCGACGCTGTGAAACCATGTGTAATGAAGTACAAACATGTGGGATTCTGTCCGCTGTTGATCGTGGATTTGACGTTGTTGTAAGTCCTGCGTTTCATTTAGATATGGTCAATACATCCTGTACATTTTGTGGACAATGCGTCGCTGTTTGTCCAACTGCTGCCTTAACAGAAGTGAATAACTCAAATAAGGTCTGGCACGCACTCAATGATCCGAAAAAACATGTGATTGTTCAAGTTGCACCTGCTGTACGTGTTGCCATTGGTGAAATGTTTGGCATGAAACCAGGAGAAATTTCAACAGGTAAACTTGTGAGTTCACTTCGAGCATTGGAATTTGATGCTGTGTTTGATACCGATTTTGCTGCAGATCTAACCATCATGGAAGAAGCAACAGAACTCATTCACCGCATTCAGCATGGTGGTCGTTTACCCATGCTAACCAGTTGTTGCCCTGCATGGGTCAAATTCTTTGAACATCAATTTCCTGATTTACTCGATATTCCCTCAACTTGTAAATCACCGCAAATCATGTTTGGTGCTATTGCAAAAACATACTATGCCCAACAGACCAAACGTGATTCAAAAGATATTGTCGTGGTGTCAGTTATGCCATGTTTAGCTAAAAAAGCTGAAGCAGCTCGTCCTGAGTTAACTAAAGATTCTCAAAGTAATGTTGATATCGTAATTACAACAAGAGAACTAGGTCATATGCTACTAGAGGCAGGCATTGATTTTGCAAATCTGAAGGATAATGATTTCGACCAAATGATGGGTGAAAGTAGTGGAGCATCCGTAATCTTTGGAACCACAGGTGGTGTCATTGAAGCTGCTGTTCGTACTGCTTATGAATGGTTAACTAATAAACCTCTTGATAAAGTTGATTTTAAAGAACTTCGCGGGTTTGAAGGAGTCCGATCTGCTACGGTTTCAATAGGTGATATGAAACTGCGCATTGGGATAGCGCATGGATTGGGTAATGCCCGTAAATTATTAGAAAATATCCAAAATGGTATTAGCCAGTTTGATGCAATAGAGATTATGGCTTGTCCTGGTGGATGTATTGGTGGTGGCGGACAACCTTACCATCATGGTGATATTTCGATTTTGAAACAACGACAAATGGCTCTTTACCAGGAAGATGCTAACAAACACATTCGAAAATCACATGAAAACCCCGCCATCATCAAATTGTATGATGAATTTCTAGGTAAACCAAATAGTAACAAAGCACATGATTTGTTGCATACCTATTACACAGCTAAAGAAAGAATCTAAAACGTGCAGCCTAGGCTGCACGTTTACTTTCTTCTTAGTGATAAATGACTGATGTTGATGTTGCGTTGCTTGGCATAAGATAGGAGATAATCATCAAATAATAGATCTGTTTGTTTGAATTGATCAACCCTTTGAACATTAAGTAATACCATAATTTTAATTAAATCTTCTTTGATTTGCTCAATCATTTTAATGGTTTCTTTCTCTCCAAATTCAAGTAGTGTTCGTAAGATAAATCCTGAAATCCCAACTGCTTTTGCACCAAGAGCTAATGATTTAGCAATATCTAGTGCATGACGAATTCCACCACTTGCAATGATGTTCATTGACTCAACAAATGCTTGTGATTCAAGCAATGAACACACCGTTGATTGTCCCCAATTATTCATGTAATCCATCGCTGTCTCACTACGTTGGTTTTCAATTTCAGCAAAGTTTGTGCCGCCTTTGCCACTAATATCAACATTTTTTACTCCCACACTTTGTAATGAATTCAGCATTTGTTGACTAAATCCAAACCCCACCTCTTTAATAATAACTGGTATCTTAGTATTGGAAACAATGTGTTCAATGTTTTTTAACCAACCATTAAAATAACGATCCCCTTCAGGCATAAGTAGTTCCTGGGTGATATTGACATGGAGTTGGATCGCATCTGGATTTACCCAGTCGATTGTTTGATTTACAGCATCTAGTGTTGCACTTGCCTGTAAATTTGTAAACACAATGCCTTTAGGATTTATTTCTCGAATCACAGTGAATGTATCCATTAATGATGACTCTTTAATTGCTGCGCTCATAGAACCCGTAGCCATTGCCAGTCCGGTATAAGATGCAACACGTGCTAATTTTTCATTGATGCTCTTTGTCCACTCACTACCACCAGTCATTGCATTGATAAAAAATGGAGCATCCATAGCAATACCATCAATAGACAAGGATAAATCAATATCATCAATACTCAAATCACTCAAACAATGATGAATAAAACGCACGCGATCAAAATCATTTAACATGTTTTTTGATCCTTTTGCTGCTAATTGTATATGTTCATTTTTTCGGTTCATTATTTTCTCCTTTTAGATTGGTTTAACATGATTTACAACTTCAATATGGTGATCTTCCCAAAGACGTTGACATTGATTAATAATGTCAAAACTTAAAGCGAACACAATCACACAATCACCTCCACCAGCACCTGATGTTTTGGCAACTGCATGTGCTTGATTTGCTAATGAAATCATCAACTCAATGTTTGGAATTTCTATCGCTACTTTGGTTAATTGTTGTAGTGTTAACAATAACTGTCGATAATCCTCAATGGCTTTAGTAAATGACTGACAATCCATTTGTTGAATTGCTTTTTTTGTTTGATTCACCACATGTGCTGCTTGATATAGGAATACTTGAAACTGAGGATGACTATAATATTGATTCACTTGCGTGACCATTTGGATGCTATTTGCACTAACTTGTGAGTAACCAACTAAAACAAGACAAGGTATGCTAGGCAGCTGTTCAATTACAAATCCATGCCATGGTGTGTCAATTATCTTTGATAAAGGTTGTTTGATATCAATCTCTCCCTTGATATAGTAGATTGTCCCTTGATACACACTACAAGCAATATCTCCAAATGAACTCGCTGATGATTGTCTAATTTGCGCCATAACTGCAAGTTTAAAGACGTGATCTTTGGATAAAGCCAGTGAAAAATAGTCGCTAAGTGCCATTATCGTTGCCACTAAAACAGCAGCACTTGAACCAAATCCATATTTTTGATGATAGGCATCATCAAGTTGACTTTTAACCTTGATTCTAAATGGTTTGATCACAAGTGGCATTGCATATTGCAATAATGTTTCAACAGCATAGATTGTGTAGGTAAAATCATAACTTGCATCAACAATCATCTGGTAATGATTGTTGATGCTAAATTTATGCCATTCACCATGATATTTGTTTGATGCTATTTCATAAGTATCACTTGCACTGATTGTAACAAATACACCTTGATCTATGCTCATTATAATGGCAGGATGCCCACTATGGACGACCGCATATTCTCCACTGATGTACATTTTTCCAGGTGCAAACGCGATGATTTGTTTACTCATAAATGATTCTCGCTTGTTTTCCAGGTCTGGAATACATCAATTTTGATGAATCGATAAATGTTAATAATAGCGCTTCTATATCCTCTTTATTTTGATTTTGGATTAGTATCTTGATATTTGGTCCTGCATCCATTGTAAAATAGAGTGCAACTCCTTGATTTTGAAGATCCAGAAGTGTTTGAATGATACGAAATGAATCTGGATTCAAATAAAAAATCGGTGGTTTCGCTGCCATCATGGTCGCATGCATACCAAGTGCGTTTTCTTGTGTTAAGCGACCCATTGTATGGAAATCTTGTTTATAGATTGCTTGTTCCATGTTGATGGCTTGTTGCACGCTATGATTTACCCAAGTATCATAATTCCATGCTGTTTGCTTTGTTATTTCCATTGCGTATCGACTTGCCATTTTTTTTTGACTTGAATCCACCATCACAACAAACATGCCAATATCTAACATCGGAGCTTGAATCTTTTCAATAATATCACGATTGGCTTGCCACTTAACAAATCCATCATAAATACTACGAGCAGCTGATCCTGAACCAAAACGTGTCAAAGATGCTAACTCACTTTGATTAAGTTGAGCATCAAACACAGCATTTGCCGCGACAGCAATTGATGCATAAGCTGATGCTGATGATGCCAATCCAGCTTTAGTAGGAACAAAATTCTCACTCACTACGTCAACATAATCGTGGCGATTGAAACGATTTAAAAATGAAGTAACTTTTTGAACATCATGTGCATCTGCAAGCTGATGATTGATGATGATTTGGTCTTGTTTCAAATTCGGTTTGATGCTGATGGTTGTTTTTGTGTAAAACTCATTTAGCACAAACGAAATTGAAGTCGTGGTTGGTAGTACTTGAATGTCATCAGATTTACCCCAGTACTTTAATAATGCGATGTTGATGTTTGCGATTGCTGTTGTTTGTTTCATAAAAAAGCCTCACGTAAATCAAGAATCCAACTTTGTTTAAACCCATTGGTTTTTAAAACACAGGTTACATGTTCAGCATGGCGCTTTGTTAACACAAGTGCAATCATGCACCCACCATGTCCACCACCCGTCATCTTAGCACCAATTGCACCAGCATCAAGTGCAAGTTCAACCATATGATTTATCGTTGCATGACTCACACCTAATCGATCTAGATGTTGGTGTGCTTGGTTCATATAGTCTCCTAAATCATGCAATTTATTATGCTCTAGTGCTTTTTGACTCAAAAGCACTAAATCGTCAATCTGTTGGATTGTATCTTTTGTTTCTTTAAGATGACTTTTTTTCACAACCAACTCAACAGCATCTTTCGTGTTTCCAACAATGTTACTATCGATAACAAGTAAATAACCTGATAATGATACTTGAACACGCTTATACCAAGGACCTTTTTGAAAGATAATTGGATCTTTAATCATTGTTATCAATGAATCAATCCCACTTGGTTTGCCGTGGTTTATTGTCTCAGCAATCATGCTTAACTGAAATCGATCATCTTCTGTTAGCGACAAATCATGATAATCAGCATACGCTAAAATTAAAGCATGCGCTAAAGCAGCACTTGATCCCATTCCTCGTTGAGGTAAAATCGTGCTTCTAATATCGATGTGATACATGTGATTATCAAAAAATTGCGTTTTAAGATGATGATACAGGGTGATAAATCCATTTAAATGTTCAGGTACATCACTTAATTGACCATTAAACAACAAAGAACTCATAGTGTCATGTCCTTGAGAGATTGTCACATGAACGCTTGTACTAAAAAATGGCAAAGCCAATGCATGCGCTCCATAAACTACTGCATGTTCTCCTATGAGAATAATTTTACCATGTGTTTGACCTTGACCGTACCTCACATTGACCACCCTGCTAGTGTCGTTACAATTAAGCTTGCAGCATATAATGTCATAAATTGCACCCCGTAGTTAACACCCATTTTATTTAGCGTCCCAGCGGTTAAGCCAATTAGTAAAACACCAAACACATTGATCAACCCTGCATCCATGTAAGATAGAAGTAAAATAAGAGCCACAAACAACCCCAACACTGCTTCATGTGGGATATATGTCAAAATCACTTTGGTGATTCGACTAGCAAAACGATGAATCAATAAATAGACTAATAGAAGCGCAACAACACTCGCGATGAGGATCGATTGGATAAATTGAGGCATTGTCAACATATGATGGATATTATGATCAATCGAAAATACTCCCGTTGCATTAAACAAAGCAGCACCAGGACCAATGGCAACGGGTGATAATGGAATTCCAAGAGCAACAAGTGGAATGATGATCTGAGATAAATAAGTCGACTGGACCATTGCACTCATGGTTGTGATGGATCTTGTTGCTTTTTCTAATGGTTCTTTGATACGATTTCCAACCGATTCTCCAAACAATATTGTTAATCCAACTGGGCTTAGTACAAACAAGAAGTTTGCAAAGAATGCAGAAACTGATGCACTGATAACTTCCTTCTTTGTTAGTACTTTAAATGGATTGAGTGATTGCTTGGTTTCATAAGGAATTTTTATTTGTTTTATATGATCACGAGTCAGATCATGTTGTAATTGTTTATTCAATAATGAGAAAAGAGCTACTAATAAAGGTCCAATTGTAATACCTAAAAAGAATGATGTGGTGATATTAACAGAAGGATCAACAACCCCTAATCCCCAATATAAGTGTCGTAAACTTTGAAATAGAATGGCAAGTGGAACAATGCTTAGAAGTGATAATACTTTATGTTTGCTGATTAATGATAAAAATACAGCACCTACAACAAATAAATAAGGTGCATATGGTTGAATAAGTGTCCCATAAGGTGCAAGTAAGCCTGCTAGTATCAATGAAGTCGGTACTGAAATAACAACACCAAGTAATGATGCAGCCGCCATCTTACGAATAATCATCGCAGATTTACCTTGATTTTTAAGAGTAATCGCATGTTCAATCATCGGACTTGACATCACACCACCTGGTAACCCAACCAAGGATGTTGGCATCGTGTTTGTCAAATTGAGTGTGATTATGGAAGCAATGAAAAAGCTAAGCACCACAATCGGCTGAACACCACTTAATACTAATGTCAATGTCACAGGCATGAGCACCGATGTTTCATCAGTGCCGGGAATAAATCCAATCAATGTATATAATACAACAGCTACTAGCACAGCAACCAGAATTTGAGTAAGTGTACTAAAATCAATCATGATCTTTCTCCATCATATCCACTTGACGTTTTGGTTTAATGAAAATAATGGAAACAATAAATCCAATCACAGCACCTGATAAACCAAATAAAAGACCTAAAGGTCGATTATTAGTCGGAGCTAACAAATGAGCTCCTATTGTTGTAATACTGATTAAGAAAATGCTAAATACTAAATCCGTTATAAC
>CAYGIY010000036.1:0-11502 GCA_964350055.1 uncultured Erysipelothrix sp. | reverse complement strand
TAATAAGACAGACAAAAGGGGACTATTTATGAGAAAATTTACAAACGAACAAATCATTGCACACCTAAAATCCACAGGATTTGTTTTTCAAGGGTCAGAAATTTATGGTGGATTAGCTAATACATGGGATTTTGGACCTTTAGGTGTTGAATTAAAGAAAAACATCAAAGAAATATGGTGGCAGAAGTTTGTCCGTGAAAATCGTTTCAATGTTGGGATTCAATCTGCGATATTGATGAATCCAAAAGTATGGGAAGCAAGTGGACATCTTAAAACATTCGCTGATCCACTGATGGATTGTAAGTCATGTAAAACAAGACACCGAGCAGACAAACTAATTGAAGAAGCATTGAAAATCAATGCTGCAACAATGGATTTTGAAACGATGGAAAAAACCATTGCTGAACACCATATTACCTGTCCAAATTGTGGCAAGTCTGACTTTACAAATATTCGACAGTTTAACCTCATGTTTAAGACGTTTCAAGGTGTTATTGAAGATGCAAGTAGTGCCATCTTCCTAAGACCTGAAACTGCTCAAGGAATTTTTGTTAACTTTCAGCACATTCAACGTAGCATGCGTAAGAAGATACCATTTGGTGTTGCTCAAATTGGAAAGTCCTTTAGAAATGAAATCACCCCTGGTAACTTTATTTTTAGAACTCGTGAATTTGAACAGATGGAACTCGAGTTTTTCACCCATCCAAAAGAAGATGTTCAATGGTATGAGTACTGGCAGAAGTTTTGTTTTGATTGGCTACTTTCACTTGGTCTAACAAGGGAAAACCTAAGAATCCGCGAACACGATAAAGAGGAGTTATCTCACTACTCCGTTGCCACAAGTGATATTGAATATCAGTATCCATGGGGTTGGGATGAAATGTGGGGAATTGCAGATCGAACCGACTTCGATTTAAGCCAACATCAAGCATTTTCAAAACAATCGATGGAATATTTTGACCCAACAACCAATGAAAAATATGTTCCATATTGCATTGAACCTTCTGTTGGGGTTGAACGCTTATTCTTTGCTTTTATGGCAGAAGCATTGGTTGAAGAAACATTGGAGAAAGACACTCGAATTCTTTGTAAATTACATCCTGCTCTAGCACCAATAAAAGCAACAATTTTACCATTATCAAAACAATTATCAGAACAAGCACTTACGCTGTACGATTCATGTTCAAAAGCATTTAGTACAGAGTATGATGAAACCGGAAGCATTGGCAAACGTTATCGTCGTCAAGATGCAATTGGAACACCATTTTGCGTAACATTTGATTTCGATAGTTTAGAAGATCAAAGTGTCACCGTTCGTGAACGAGATTCAATGACACAAGTTCGTGTCCCTATTTCACAACTGGTTGATTATATTCAAGAGAGGATACAAGTTTAATCAATGCCCCGTATAAGTGATGAGAAAGTACAAGAAATTCGCGCGAAAGCCGATATTGTAAGTGTAGTTGGACAGTATATTCCACTCACTAAAAAAGGCAAAAACTATGTTGCACTTTGTCCTTTTCACGATGACCATAATCCATCACTATCAATTTCATCTGATAAGCAAATATACAAGTGTTTTGTTTGTCATGCGGGAGGAAATGTTTTTACATTTGTAAGTCAGTTTGAAAAGATATCATTTATCGATGCGGTGATTAAAGTTGCAAAAGAAGTATCTGTCGATGTTGGTGATGTTTCTAGCGTTGTTGAATCAATTGATCCCATCATCGCAAAACAACTTGCTTGTTTACAGGATGCAAATCACTATTTAACCTATCAACTGCATGCTGCAGATGGATTATTAATCAAAGATTATTTAACCAAGCGTGGCATTAGCGAAAAACTACTTAATCTTTTTGAAATCGGTTATAATCCACCCAATAATGCCATTACCACATTTTTACTTGCAAAAAAGCATGATACACAAACGATTGTGGACACCAATATTGGTACTTTGCATCAGAATAAATTGCATGATGTCTTTGATCAACGGGTCACATTTCCGATTCGTAATGTAAAAGGACAGATTATTGGATTTACGGCACGTACTGTGTTAGATGATGAATCTAGCAAGTACATTAACACAGCGACGACCAAACTATACACAAAATCAGAAATTGTATACAACATTGATCGAGCAAAAGATGCTGCCCGAAAAGAAGGGTATGTGATACTTGTTGAAGGTGTAATGGATGTTGTTGCTTATGCTCGCGCACAAGTGTATCATGTCGTGTCAACCCTTGGTACTGCTTTAACAAAACAACAGATTGATGTCATAAAAAAAGCAAGCTACCACGTAGTATTATCTTATGATTATGATGATGCTGGTTTAGGTGCGACATACCAAGTGATTAGTCAATTGGTTGATGCAAGATGTCAAGTTGAGGTTGTTGTTTTACCTACAAATACTGATCCTGATGACTTGATCAACAAAGAAGGTGCGCAGGCACTTTGTGATGCTTTATCAAATAGGCAACATTGGATGGAATTTGTGTTAGTATATGGTCAGTCATTGTATCATCTTTCAAATTACCAACAAAAGAAAAAGTACTTGAATTTGATGATTAATCATATCAAGAAGTTATCAGATGCTATTGATCGAAAACACTTTGCCACGCTGTTATCAAAAATAACTGAGATGGATATCAATGAAATTTTTCAAGCTGTGTTACAGCCTTCGTCATCATCTCATGCTAAAATAAAGCCAATACAACAACCCAAAGGGTTTTTAGTACCACTTTATGAAAAAGAAATTATTGCGCAAATGCTAATTTCCAAGCAAGCTGCGATGAAGTTTCAAGATAATTTGGGGTATCTTAGTCAACCAGAGGCTAATCAACTTGCACTCATGTTGATTGCTATGTACCGAGTTTCTGATACACTTGAAATAGCAGATGTGCTTTCAAAAGCACAAGAGCAGTCATTGGATGAATTTGTTCTATGGTTGTTGGATTGGCCGCTCTTTCCTAAAGGTACAAACACAGATGTACTAGATGATGCCATTTTGCATGTTCAACGACATGTGATTGAAGATAAGATTCAAAAGTTTAAACGTTTAGCAAGTCAAACAACAAACCCACAAAAAAAAGCAGAATATGTAGATAAAATGATTGAAGCGCAAAAAGAAATTCATCAATTGCGCAAAGAGGAGGCACACGATGAAAACATTTAAGACCCTTGAGCAAATCAAGCAAGAGTTTTTAGAAAAGGCTAAAAATAAAAAAGCTATTTATGAAAGTGAATTATTAGATGCATGTTCACATTTAGAAATGGATGATGAAACATTAGAAGGATTATATGTTTGGCTAAAAGATAAGCAAGTCAAGCTTTTATCTGATGATCAGTTTGATGAAGATGAAGTCGATTTATCTACTGAGAATGAACCAGCAGATGAATTGGAGTTTTTATCTGGTGAAAATGATGAAGTCGATGATGATGAAATCAATGTAGTTGATTTAGAAACCTATCATGCACAATTTTCTAATGCACCTAATGTTCGTATTAATGATCCTGTAAAAATGTATCTTAAGGAAATTGGTCGTGTTAATTTAATTGCTCCTTCAGATGAACCTGAAATTGCTCGTCGAATTCAAGTGGGTGTCGATTCTTCAGCCTACACACGAAATATGTTTGAACAGCTTTATCCACATCTTGCAGAAGATCCTGCATATCAAAGTATGGAACATATTGAAGACTATCTGATTACAACTGTGGATAGTGATGAGTTACGTGAGAAAGTAGAAGGCTTACGAGAAAAACGCTTTGATGGTGAAGAATCAAAGAAAGTATTAATTTCAGCTAATTTACGTCTTGTTGTCAGTATTGCAAAAAAATATGTTGGACGTGGGATGTTATTTTTAGACTTAATTCAAGAAGGGAACATGGGACTTGTAAAAGCAGTTGAGAAGTTTGACCATACCAAGGGATTTAAGTTTTCTACCTACGCCACATGGTGGATTAGACAAGCAATCACACGTGCCATTGCTGATCAAGCACGTACGATTCGTATACCAGTACACATGGTCGAAACAATTAATAAACTCACACGTATTCAACGTCAATTGGTTCAAGATTTAGGTAAAGATCCAACAGCAGAAGAAATTGCTGCAAAAATGGAAAATATTACCCCAGAAAAAGTAAGAGAAATACAAAAAATAGCTATGGAACCTGTATCACTTGAAACACCTATTGGTGAAGAAGATGATTCACATTTGGGTGATTTTATTGAAGATAAAGATGCGATGTCACCAGATGACTATGCAAATAACCAATTACTAAAAGACGAAATTAACTTAGTCTTGCAAGGATTGACTGAGCGTGAAGAGAAAGTACTGCGCTTACGATTTGGATTGTATGATGGTCGAACTCGAACACTTGAAGAAGTGGGCAAAGAGTTTAATGTGACACGTGAGCGAATTCGTCAAATTGAAGCAAAAGCATTACGCAAATTAAAGCACCCAACACGGTCTAAGAGGTTGAAGGATTTTGTCGATAAAGGATAAGCTCTTATCACCTCGTTTACAAGCAATTTATGATTGTATTGATGAGGGTGTTTCAGTAGCTGATATTGGTACTGATCATGCCTACTTACCAATCGCATTAGCGCTAAATCAAAAGAGCCCAACAATATATGCTGTAGATAATAAACAAGGTCCACTTTTTCAGGCACAAAAAATGGTGGACTTTTATGATGTGAGTGAACATGTGGTTTGTTCTTTAGTTGGTCATAATAAACCTTATCATAAAGTCGATCTTTGGGTGATTGCCGGTATGGGATTTCAAAGTGTCAAACAGATTATTTTAGAGTATGAGCAAACAATTCAGCAATTAAGGAAAATAATTATACAAGTGAATCATCAAGTTGAAAAATTACGTGAATTTTGCATGGACAAACGATTACATATCCTTGATGAAATTATTGTTTATGATGAGTTCTATTATACGATTCTTGTCGTGCAATATTCTGATAAACCATTATCATACTCAGAATCAGAAATCCAACATGGTCCAATCCTTCTAGCAAAACGTGATGCTATCTTTCTAAAATACTGTCAATATAAAAAAACGCAATTACACGCTTTACTTATAAAAATTCCTGAACATGATCGTAAATGGCAACACATCCATCACCAACTCATGCTAATTGATGACATCTTAAATCAATAATGAATGAATATCCACTTTAGGTAGTGGTTGAGGGTTATCTGGATCGAAGATTTGACAGTAATCAATGATTTGAGAAACGATTGCTGGTGGTGTAGAAGCACCCGCAGTGATTGCTATTTTTTGTGAGTTTTTAAGATGGTTTATGTCTAAATCTTCAACACTTTCAATCAACAATACCCATCCTTGATGCGTCTCTTTCGCTATTTTTGCTAACATACGCGTGTTGTTTGAAAGGGGATCGCCAACCACAATAATCCCGTCAACTTCTGGTGTTTTTATGACTGCTTCTTGACGTTTTATGGTTGCATCACACACTTCTTGTGCGATTTCAGCATGAGGAAAGCGTGCCAATATGGCATCAAATATTGGCTTGATGTCCAACATGCTCAATGTTGTTTGATTTGTTACTAGTATCGGACCATCAATTGAATTGGGTATATCATTTACGTTTGTAATCAGGATAACTATAGGGTCATTTTCAATGACAGCCATTGATTCTGGATGGTTCAGTTTACCGATATATAACACTGTTTTGTGATCTAAAATCGCTTGATTAATAAGAGTTTGTGTAGCAAATACATCTTCACAAGTAGCATCATAACAAACCAGTCCCTTTGCTTGCGCTGCTTGTTTGACTTGTTCACTTACCCCATGGGCTGTAAACATCACCACACCATCTTTGATTAGTTCTAACATCTCAAGCTTGCTTTTTTGTGTGTAAATTAGTGTATTTATGTTTAACAGTGCAAGTGCTTCAATCACAAAACGATTATGAACCAATGGTCCTAATATCGTGATTGATTCATTTGGATGTTTCTGTCGAATGTTTTTTGCCATTTTTATCGCAGAAACAACACCTTTGCAGTAACTTCGTGGTACAATTGATATCACTTCCATGGTAATCCTCCATGGTTATTCTAGCATAATTTTTGGTAAAATATAGATAATGGAGTATAATAGACCAATGAAACAAACTAGTGAAATTCAACAACTCATGGCAGTGGTAAACTTTGAAACATTAAGCAATGTTCAACAAAAAGTGATACCAGCCATCATAAAAAATCAGTCTCTTGTCGTAACATCACCAACAGGCACAGGAAAGACACACGCCTATTTATTTGGTATTTTTGCTAAACTTACAAAACGACCAGTTACCCAAGCAATTATTGTTGCACCAACACGAGAGTTAGCAAATCAGATTACTCGTTTTGCACTTGAGCTGGCACAATCAATGGATGGAATTTCCATAAAAACATATGTCGGTGGTGAACGTAGATCAACAAGTAAACATGAAAAACCTGCCCAAATTGTAATTGGAACAATTGGACGCTTAAATGATTTGTATCTTGATTCAATGCAGATTCAACTTCAAACAGCCAGTATGATTGTATTGGATGAAGCGGACATGTTGGTTGACCAAGGATTTATTGAAGACTGTGATCGATTATTAGCGAAGTTATCGCCAACAATTCAGACCTTGGTATTTTCAGCAACCATTCCAGTAGGATTACAACCTTTTTTAAAAAAATATCTTACAAACTCTAAGATGATCAGTGTCGCTGAAGATAAGCAATTCAATCCTCAGATAGACTATTTATTAGTTGGTGCAAAACATCGAACTTACACAGAAATGTGTCTTCATATTCTTTTTGGATTTACGCCAAATCAGTGTTTGATATTTGCAAATTCAAAGGCTGAAGTCATTGAATTAGCGCAAACCATGCGAGAAGGCGATTTTGATGTAATTGAATTACATAAAGATTTATCAAGTTCAGCTCGAAAACATGCACTTACTCGTATAAATAAAGGAGAAGTGCCTTATATCGTGGCTAGTGATATTGCTGCTCGTGGACTTGATTTTGAAAATATCAGTCATGTCATCTCACTTGGATTTCCTAAGGATCTATCCTATTTTAAACACCGAGCTGGACGTACAGGACGTGCAGGCAAAACGGGTGTATGTTACACCATTTATCAAGAATCTGATCAAGCAAGTATCCTCACTTTAGTTAAAGAAGGAATTAGTTTCACACATGTTTCTTATCAAAATGGACAATGGAAAGAGTTGATGCCTTATAACCATCGACACCGTTACTTATCATCAGAAGATAAGAAAATTGTTTCCATGATTAAGGGAAGAAAACAAAACGTAAAACCAAACTATAAGAAAAAGCAAAAACAAGAGATTGAGCTCTTTCACTCTAAAAAGCGTCGCACACTCATTGCAACAAAAATTAAAGAACAACAAAAAGCACGGGCAAAAGCAAACTCAAAAGAAACCAAGGAGTAACTTATGAGAATTGGAAGTCATGTATCATTAAAAGCGAACGATTATTTTCTAGGATCTGTAAAAGAAGCAATTAGTTATGGTGCTAATGCACTCATGATTTATACCGGTGCACCACAAAATACAGCAAGAAAACCAATTGCAGAATTAAGAATTGATGAAGGTCTCCAATACATGAAAGACCAAGGGATTCCACTAGAAAATCTTATCATTCATGCACCTTATATCATCAATCTAGCTAACAGTATTAGACCAGAAACATTTGAATTAGCAACTTCATTTCTTTCTAAAGAGTTGGATCGGGTTCAAGCTTTTTCTGGTCGTGTGGTTGTTTTACATCCTGGGGCACATGTTAATGCTGGCCTTGAAATAGGACTAAATCAAGCAATCAAGGGATTGAATATGGTGTTGGAAAATGTATCCAATGTATCAGTCGCTTTAGAAACTATGGCAGGTAAGGGAAGTGAGATTGGTTCTTCATTTGAGGAAATAGCCTATATTCTCAAAAATGTAGAAAATAAAGCATGCATTTCGGTTTGCTTGGACACATGTCATATTCATGATGCTGGGTATGATTTAGAAAATGTTGATGCAATATTAGACGAATTTGATCGCATCATTGGTCTACAACATTTATCAGTTGTTCATATCAATGATTCAAAAAACACACGGGGTACCCATAAAGATCGTCATGAAAACATGGGTTATGGTCATATTGGTTTTGATGTTCTTAATCAGTTTATCAAACACCCTAAACTGAATCATTTACCCAAAATACTAGAAACACCTTATGTTGATGATCATCCACCGTACGCTTTTGAAATTGATATGATAAAAAAAGGTCAGTTTATTGATTGGAGAACAAAATAAAAGTCCATTTTTGGACTTTATTTGTCAATCATTTGATATATTTCAGCTTTAAGTTCCTCAAGAAGATGCTCTTGGGGAACTTTTCTTAATAGTTTACCTTTTTTAAATAAGAGTGCTTCATTTTTACCACCTGCAATACCGATATCCGCACGGCTTGCTTCTTGTGGTCCATTGACAGCACATCCCATCACGGCTACGGTGATATTTGCTTCAATGGAAGCAATGAATTTTTCAACTTCTTCAACAATTGGAATCATGTCGTAAGCTAAGCGTCCACAAGTTGGACATGCAACAAGATTGACCACATTGTCAATTAGATCAAAGCTTCTTAATAATTGCTTTGCGACCAAAATTTCATCTAGTGGATCACCGGCAATTGAAATACGTATTGTATCACCAATACCATCAGCAATTAGTGCTCCAAGAGCAGCTGAAGATTTGATTGCACTATGAAATTTGGTGCCTGCTTCTGTTACGCCAATATGCAATGGATAATCATATGTCGTTGCTGCAAGTCGATACGCTTCAATGGTTAACATCACATCAGATGATTTAAATGAAAGTGCGATGTCATAAAAATCCAATGACTCTAATATGCTAATGTGTTCATGTGCTGCTTCAATCATGGCAGCAGCACAAGGTGTTTGATACTTCTCTAGAATATGTTTTGAAAGGGAACCACTGTTAATGCCAATGCGGATGGGAATACTTTTCATTTTGCATTGTTTAACTACTAAAGCAACATGATCTGGATTAGAAATATTACCAGGATTAAGTCGAATTTTAGCAACACCATGATCAATCGCTGCTAGTGCTAAACGATAATCAAAATGAATATCTGCGACAACAGGAATATTGACTGCTGCTGTGATTTTTAAAAGGGCAGAAGCATCATCAAAATCAGTGACAGCTACTCGCACGATTTCACAACCTACTGCTTCTAATGCTTGGATCTGTTTAATTGTTGCCAGCGCATCTTTGGTTTTTGTGTTTGTCATGGATTGGATCACTATGCGGTTTTGATGTCCAACCTGAACGTGTTGGACCATTATTTTTTTTGTGTGTTCACGTGTGGTGTATCGTTTCATCGTAAAGATTATAGCATAAATTGTTCAAATTCAACAAAATCATATATAATAGCCCTATGAAGAAAATTATACCGTTCTTTAAAGAAAAAAATACCAATAAAAATTGGTCAAATACAAGTGAATCGTTATACAAAAAGATGGATGTCCGCAAGTCAATCGCTTTTCGTTTGCAAGTGTTTGGTTTAGTTATGGTTGTCGGTCTTGTTTTTGTGTTATGGCGATTCTATGATGTTCAGATTATACAACAATCCTATTATCAGCAACGTTTGGACATTTATACACAACGTCTATACTATGTGAGTTCACCACGTGGTGAAATCCTCGATCGTAATGGCGCGGTTTTGACATCCAATGCAGAGCAACTTGTTATCACTTACTTGCCACCTTTACGCGTCAGTGATGGTGAGAAATGGGAGTTAGCACACCAATTTGCAAACCATTTTGAGATGAATGTTGAATCAATGACAATCAACCAACAAAAAGATGCCTTTTTGCATTTTTATTACGATATTGGTTATGATTTATTAACTGTTCAACAACAAACTGAACATCAAGAGCAACAACTCACACAAACACAAGTAAATGCATTGATTAAAGAGCGTCTTATGAGTCATCATCTAGAGCGATTAAGTGATTATCAAAAAACAGCTTGGTTAACTAAAGCAGCGATGGATGTTCCTTCAGGTGGTCGACCAAAAGCAATCAAGGAAAATGCAACCAAGGAAGAAATAGCCTTTTTAATGGAACATCTTGATCAGTTTAGAGGATTTGATGTGTCTGTCTCTTGGAATCGCAATTATCCTTTTGGAATCACTTTAAGAACTGTTTTAGGCTCTGTCACCACACAAACACAAGGTGTGCCAGCTGAAAGCTTATTATCATATTTAGCACTAGATTATGCCCGAAATGACGTAGTAGGGCGTAGTGGACTTGAATATCAATATGAACAATTACTCAAAGGTTCGCGTTCGGTTTACAACCTAAGTTATGATGAATCTGGATTAGGTGTTTTGAATAGTTTACAACTTGGGCAAAAGGGCATGGATTTAGTTACGTCATTTGACATAAATTGGCAATTACATGCTGAATCTGTCATTGAACGAATCTTACTTGAACATCAAAATGATCCATTTAGAGAATACTTTGACACCGTTAACTTTGTCATGTTGGATCCTAATAATGGGGATGTACTTGTCATGACAAGTATCACATTGACAGAAAATGGTTTTATCTATGATCCTTTGGCCACCATTACAAAAGCAATGCCGATTGGTTCTGCTGTTAAAGGAGCGATGGTGTACATAGGTTTAACAGAAGGGGTTATGCAACCCAATGAAGTGATCATTGATCAACCAATTAAAATTCGCGACACACCACTTAAAAGTTCATACATCAATCTAGGACGTGTCAATGATCAAACAGCAATTTCTAAGTCAAGCAATGTTTACATGTTCTTTGTGGCCATGCGACTTGGTGGAGCTAATTATGTCTATGATGGTCCATTGCGCATTGACTTAAGCACTTTCTCTTTAATGAGAAACTACTTTAGTCAATTTGGTCTAGGTGCCTACACTCAAATTGATTTACCAAATGAACAAACAGGTTTTAAGGGCACATCAACTCATGGGGGACTGCTACTAGACTTTGCGATTGGACAATACGATAACTATACCACCATACAAATGGCGCAATATGCAGCTACAATTGCCAATGATGGCAAACGAATTGCACCGCGTGTTATCACACATGCAACATCCTCTGAAACGGGTGAATTAGCTTATCAAGCCGATGTTAATATCATCTCTGTCTTAGATGATCTACCTTCACTTAAACGTGTGCAATCTGGCATGCGACTTTGTGTTACTGATGATGGATGTCGTGGATATTTATCCAGACTCCAAACACCATTTGCTGCTAAAACAGGTACCGCACAATCGAATGTTGTGATTGATGGCGAGTTTATTTCAACACCAAATTCAACACTGATTGCCTTTGGTCCTTATCAAAAACCAGAAGTAGCAACAGCATGTCAAATACCGAATGCTTGGAATAGCCGTACACAAGTAAATCTATGCTTGCAGATAACAGCTG
>CAYGIY010000035.1:0-11516 GCA_964350055.1 uncultured Erysipelothrix sp. | reverse complement strand
AATTACGATTCTTGTATTGACACTACTGTAGCAATTGGTTATCATTAATTAAGATGCTATGAAGAGAAATAGTATGGCCAATTTTGTTTAAAGAGAGTCGATGTTAGGTGTGAGTCGATAACAAATAAGCTTGAACTCGTCTTGGAGCAAAGCGTATGCTTCGTGATTCTGCGTTAATGAAATGAGGGCATAGTTTGACTATGAACTAAGGTGGTACCGCGAATTTTCGTCCTTAGAGGGCGTTTTTTTATGGGAATTTAAAGGAGAAATATGGAATACAATCATAAGAAAATTGAAAAGAAATGGCAGAAATTTTGGGAAGAGAATCAATCTTTCTTCACAGACACTAGTGATTTTGATAAGCCAAAATACTACGTGATGGATATGTTTCCATATCCATCAGGCAATGGACTACATGTTGGGCATCCCGAAGGTTATACAGCAACAGATATTGTTGCGCGAAAAAAACGTATGGAAGGCTACAATGTGTTGCATCCGATGGGATGGGATGCATTTGGGTTACCTGCAGAACAGTTTGCGCTTCAAACAGGTAATCCACCTGCTGGATTTACAAAAAAGAACATTAAAACCTTTAAACGGCAAGTTCAATCACTTGGACTATCCTATGATTGGACAAAAGAAATTGCGACCACAGATCCAGAATATGTTAAATGGACGCAATGGATATTTATTCAGTTATACAATAAAGGGTTGGCATATGTCGAAAACTTGCCTGTGAATTGGTGTCCAGAATTAAAAACAGTATTAGCCAATGAAGAAGTAATTAACGGTCGATCTGAGCGTGGCAATCATCCTGTCTATCGTGTGTTGATGCGTCAATGGGTATTGAAAATCACGGAGTATGCACAGCGTTTATTGGATGATTTAGCACTTGTTGATTGGCCAAACTCCACCAAAGAGATGCAGATAAATTGGATTGGACGTTCAGAAGGTGCCAATGTTGTTTTCAAAGTTGATCAACATGATAAAGAGTTTACGGTATTTACCACACGTCCTGATACACTCTTTGGAGCAACCTATTGTGTATTAGCTCCTGAGCATCCTTTTGTTGAAAAGATTACTACCAAAGATAATCAAGAGGCAGTAAAACAATACATTGAAACAATCAAAACAAAATCTGATTTACAACGGACTGAACTAAACAAAGACAAAACAGGAATATTTACAGGAGCTTATGCGATAAATCCAGTAAATCAAAAGAAAATTCCAATTTGGATAGCAGATTACGTCCTTATTAGTTATGGTAGTGGTGCCATTATGGCAGTACCTGCACATGATGAACGCGACTATGAATTTGCAAAAAAATATGACTTGGATATCATTGAAGTTTTAGAAGGTGGTGACATCAGCAAAGAAGCTTTCGTTGGTGATGGAAACCATATAAATTCAAAATTTATCAATGGCATGAATAAACATGATGCCATTTCAACGATGAATCAATGGCTTGTTGATCATCAAGTTGGTGAGTATAAAATCACTTATAGATTACGTGATTGGTTGTTTTCTAGACAACGTTATTGGGGAGAACCAATTCCAATAGTATTTATGGAAGATGGCACCCAACGCACAGTACCATTGGAACATTTACCACTTGAATTGCCTGAAGTAAGTAATTATTCACCATCTGAAAATGGTGAATCACCACTTGCCAATGCAACCGATTGGCTTTTTGTGGAAATCGATGGTATTAAAGGCAAACGGGAAACCAATACTATGCCGCAATGGGCAGGATCATGTTGGTATTACTTGCGATATATTGATCCAAAAAACAATGAAGCTATTGCAGCTAAGAATCTATTGGATCACTGGTTACCTGTCGACTTGTATATTGGGGGTGCAGAGCATGCGGTCTTACACTTACTTTATGTGCGTTTTTGGCATAAGGTATTATTTGATTTAGGTTATGTCTCGACTGTTGAACCATTCAAGCGTTTATTTCACCAAGGAATGATTTTAGGTGAAAACGGTGAAAAGATGAGTAAGAGTCGTGGAAATGTGCTTAATCCTGATGACTATGTCGCATCTCATGGTGCTGATACACTACGTGTGTATGAAATGTTTATGGGACCATTAGAAGCAGCACTTCCATGGAGTGATCAAGGTATGGATGGAACTCGTCGTTGGTTAGATCGTGTGTATCGTTTATTTACTAATGAAAACAAAGTCGTCAAGCGCAATAACCATCAGCTAGATAAGGTTTATCATTACACAGTGAAAAAGGTATCACATGATATAGATACATTGAACTTGAACACTGCCATTTCACAGATGATGATTTTCATCAATGAATGTTACAAAGCAGATTCAATTTATGTTGAATATGCAAAAGGATTTATTAAACTATTTTCAACGTTTGCACCTCATTTAGGTGAAGAATTATGGTCTATGTTTGAATCTAAAAACATAACCTATCAACCTTGGCCAACGTATGATGAAGCAATGTTAGTCGAGGATGAAGTTGAGATGGTTATTCAAATCAATGGCAAAGTGAGAGCAAAACTGACAGTTGCGACTGACAGTGATGATCAAGAAGTCTTAAAGCTAGCCTTAGCAAACTCAATTATTCAAACTCATACTGCAGAAAAAACAATCATCAAAACGATTGTGATAAAAAATAAAATTGTAAATATCGTTGTGAAATAGTCGCCTAATCGCGGCTATTTTTTATTTGATCAATCGCATCGTTAATTTCAGCACCTAAGATAATCATTAATCCTGTGATGTATAGCCAAAGAAGGAAAATCATGATAGAACCAAAGACACCATAAGCACTATAATTTGCAAAATTATTGACATAAAGTGCAAAAGCACTTGAACTGATCATCCAGCCAATTAATGCAAATAGGGTACCAGGCCAAATGGTAGGAGACTTTCCTGTTTCTGGAACAATTTTATAGAGAAGTGCAAGTGTTCCAGCAATTGCTGCTGAAGACAAAAGCCAACTCGTTAATGTGACTAAATCAAAAAGACCAAGCAAATCAGGAAGAAAATTTGAAATGAGTGGTTGTATCAGTGATCCCAATACAGGGACAATCAAGAATAATGACAATGACCCACCAATAAGTATCGTAAAGAATAGTGCCAATGCTCTATTGTAAAGCCAAGAGCGTTTACTTGTTTGATTATATGCAACCAAAACAGAATTCATGATGGATATCATCGCAATCGATGATGCATAAAGTGCAGATACTAAGCCAAATGATAATAGCCCAATGCGTTGTCCTGAGATGGATTCTATATAGATTTGCAGCAGTTCATACACATTTGTTGGAATCACTGTTTCAAGGGTTTCTAATAGTCCCATCAATTCAACATTAAACAAACCTAATAATGCTTGAACAAAAATAAGCAAAGGAAAAATTGCCAATGTAAAGAAATAAGCCAACGATGCACTGACATGGTGAATTTGATGGTCTTGATAGCGTTTGAACATATCAAGTATGAAGCGTTTGATATTTTTTTTATTCATCTTTACCTAAAGTATAATAGTGAATTTGCGGATTTGCAAATAATCGCATATCATATCGAGTGGTTCCAATGCCGTTAGAGACATCCAGTAAAATGCCATTTACGATGCTTGTTGGGTTGATATGGTTTTGTGCATATGGGACTTTGTATAATGGTCCGATAAAAGGAAGTGCTATTTGACCTCCATGGCTATGTCCACTTAATTGCCAGTCTGCCTTGTTGATCGGTAATAAATCAATGACATCTGGAGTATGTGAAAGAACAATTGTCAATAAGGAATCATCTGCATTTGCAAAAGCAGCTTCAATATTTGGACTACCTAGCAGTTGAGAATCGATGCCAATGATGGCAATTTTATCTTGACTTTGATTGTAAACATGCACTTGTTCGTTAATGAGTACTTGAAAATCAGCATCTTCAAGTGTTTGAATCGTGAGTGCTTTTGTGATGGATGACTCATGATCATGATTCCCTAAAACAGCATATTTACCAAGTGGTGCTTCGATGGATGCCAATAGTTGAGTTAGTTCTTTAATGATTGCTTCTGGTGGTAATTTTACCGATGGATGATCATATAAGTCACCACCAAATAAAACAATATCTGGATTAAGTTGTCTAATTGTTTCAATAAATGGGGTCAAACGATCTTTATCCATAAAAGCATGATAATGAATGTCACTAATAAACACAATGGAAGTACCAACAAAAGATGTTGGTGTTTTATCAAACACACGTTTGTCACTTACAATTTCAATTCGCTTAACTGAATATTCAGTCAATTCTTTATACAATAAAAGTATTGAGACACTCAATACACTTAAAACAATAACGACTGTTAACACTTTTTTTAATTTCATGCAATCACCTTCGTTTATTTTACCATATTTTGGTGTATGATAGAATTAATCATGATTAACAGGAGATAATGATGGACACGCCAATATTTGAATTTAAAAATGTTAAATTTCATGAAATTCTTAGCATCAGGCATATGAACATTGAAAAAGAGAAGACAACATGCCTAGTTGGTCCTAGTGGTGTTGGCAAAACAACACTGTTGAGATTGCTCAACAAACTCATTTCACCCACACAAGGTGAAATATTTTATCGAGGTCAGTCACTTCAGCAATTTTCATCTGTTGAGTTGAGAAAGCAAGTCGTGCTTTTATCACAACAACCAGTCATGTTTGATTCAACGATTCGAGATAATTTAATCATTGGCTGTCAATTTGCAAAAAAAGAAATCCCAAATGAAGAACAACTACTTGCAATGATGCAGGAGTTATCACTATCAAAAAAACTAGATGATGATGCTCACAAATGCTCAATTGGAGAGAAGCAACGCATTGCCTTAGGCCGTGTGTTGTTGTTGAATGCGGATGTTTATCTAATGGATGAGCCATCATCTGCGCTTGATCAAGAGACGGAACAGTTAATCATGGATGTGATTGTTAAATATACAAAAAAGCTCGGACATACATTGATTATGGTGACTCATTCATCTAAAGTGGCACAAACTTACGGGGATGAAATTATAAAGATTTCCAAGGAGATTTATCATGGATGAAATCTTAGAACTGAGCATGTACCAATTAGGTGCAGCTTACATATTAACGATTGTTTTATTTGCTGTTTTACGATGGCGTAAAATACCAAAGCAAAAATTATTGGTTTTAGCAACCTTAAGAATGAGTATTCAATTGGTACTCATTGGCTATCTTCTGATTCTAGTCTTTAATCAACAAAACCCATGGATCACCTTAATCATTATTGCAATTATGCAAGTATTTTCCATTGTCACTATTTTGTCAAAATTCAAAAATGAGATTTCAGATGCCTTAAAGAAGGTTGTGATGATCACATTTCCAATTGCTACCTTACTTATATTGTTTTACTTCTTATTTGTTGTGGTTCAAATCTCACCTTGGTATAATGCTCAATACTTTATTCCCATTGCTGGAATGATCGTTGGTAATTCACTTACAGGAGTGACGCTTGCGTTATCACAAATGAACACGCAAATGAAAGATCATCATTTAAAAGTTGAAGAAGCATTGATTTTAGGAGCGACGATTAAAGAAGCAACCAAACCTTTGGTAGATAAAAGTTTTCAAGAAGCTATTGTCCCCACATTAAATACAATGTTGGGGATGGGAATTGTTTTTTTACCAGGGATGATGACTGGACAAATTTTATCGGGTGTTTCACCATTAACAGCAATCCGTTATCAAATCGCAATCATGCTTGGTATTTTAGCGACGGTCAGTTTGTCGGTATTACTCATGCTTATGTTTGGAATTAAAACCTATTTTAATCAAGATGCCCAAATAATAGATGAAAAAATAAGCAACAATTCAATTTGAGTTGTTGCTTATTTATTTAAATCATCATATCTCGTTTTTGATATCTTCGAACTCCTATCCCTATGACTACAATAGCAGTCATTGTCATTAACAGTGTTTGAATAAAATCAAAATCATCCACTGGCATCTGTGGGATGAAACCTAGTGGTGTTAATTTAGAAATCCATTCTGGGAGTTGTAAAATACCTCCAAAGTAAATAGTAATAAATGCAAATGTAAGATACATCCATATAATACGTGTCCATTTTGGTAAGTAAGCGATAAGCACGACACTTAATCCAATAAACATGAGAAGTGCTGGTAAGTAAGAAAACGAAGATGATAAAAATGAAGCAAGACTTAATGAACTTTCAGTAACAGCATCTCCAGCAACCCATAAGCCTAATGTTCCAATAAATGTAAACCAAACAGCACAAACAATAGCTAGGATGAGTGTGGATAAAATAAGACTTAATCTTGATACTGATAATCCAAGTAGATGTTCTATTCGTCCTTGTTGTTCTTCATGACGTAATTTGTGTAACATCATGAGTGTTGGAATCGAGGATGAGATTGCAATTATGGCAATTAGCATCACGGTGAATGCTTCCACTAAATCACCTGTATGTCCAATATTAGAAATGAGTTGTCGATACATTTCATTTGATTCTAAGAACATTTCCATATCACCTAAAATCGAACCATAGGATACACCTAAAACAAATATACCAATACTCCAATAAAAGAGTGAACCTCGTTGGAGTCTAAAAAGTAGTCCAAAAGGGCTAAACAACCATTTTGAAGCTTTTTTTCTTCCTGCTCTTGTTGGCAAAAGAGCACCATCTAAATCACGTGTGTGATTAAGTATTAGAGCAACGACCATTATTACAATGCTTTGAAAAAGCAAAATGATAATTGGCCACCAATCGTTAGTGACAAAGGCTTGAATTCGTAATACGAGTCCAAGTGGGGAAATCAATGATAGTATTTCACTACTTAAATCACCATAAGCACGCAAGATGTATGCAAAACCAAGAAAACCAAAGGATAATGCGAGCGTGCCACGTGAAGATTGACTGAGTTGAGCAAATAAACCAGTGATTGCAGCAAAATAGATACCAATTATTGATAATGCCATTCCATAGTTTAATGAGCCTATCCAATCAACTTGATCAACATTAAGCAAGGGAAGTAAAAGTGCTATTGTAAGACCCAATACTAAGCTAACTAAGCTATACACAACAAAGGTTGCTCCTAGTGTTGATTCTTTTCCAAAAGGTAATGAACGTAGCACTTCTAGTCTGCCTAGTTCTTCATCTTTTCTTGTGTGTCGCGTGACTAGTAAAATACTCATTACTGAAACACCAAGCAATGAAAACAGGAGCATCTGACTGCTTAAAATAGCGCCAAAATGATAATTATCAGCACCATATATAGGACCAAACATGGCCACCATAGCAGGGTTATTGAGTGTGTTTAAAATTGCAGTTATATCTTCACTAGAAGCATACAAATTAGGAAATGCAACTGTAACTGCAAGTGTCATACCAACTAAGACGACCAGCCATGTGCTTATACGTAATCGATCTCGTTTTAAAATAAGCTTAATATAGGTTGATATACCTGTGAAGTTTAAAAAGCGCATGATTTTACCCTCCATTTGAGTAATGATGCATAAACAAGTCTTCTAACGAAGGAGGTTTGCTGTCGATATGAGTGATTTCAAATTGATTAAAGAATGCAATTGCTTCACTCAATATTTTTTTATTAGTTTGAAATGAAACAGTTTTTTCACCAATTTGCAAGTCTGTTAATCCTTGCAAATGAATTTTCTGATCAATAACATGTTTTGTTGTGATGGTGACCTTATTGTTCATTATGTAACGAAGTTCACTTAATGATCCTGTTTCTATGATTTTACCCTCACGAATAATGCTAAGACGATCACATAGTTGTTCTACTTCAGAAAGAATATGACTTGAAAGAAATATTGTTTTCTTTTGATGCTTCAATTCTAAAATCACATCTTGAAAGATGCGTTCCATCAAAGGATCTAAGCCGGAAGTAGGTTCATCTAGTATGTATAAATCTGCATCAACAGATAAAGCAGCTATTAAAGCAACCTTTTGACGATTTCCTTTAGAGTAAGTGCGACACTTTTTTGAAACATCAAGATCAAAACGTTGAATCATTTCTTCACGCCTATTTTTAGATGATGATTTTCTTAATGATGAAAATAGATCAATAACTTCTCCACCCGTTAAATTTGACCAAAGTGATACATCTCCTGGAACATAAGCAATTTGTTTGTGCAATTCAACAGCGTCTTTCCAGGCGTCTTTATCAAATAGAGTGATTTTGCCTTCATCAGCCTTAATAATTCCAAGCATGGATCGAATGGTTGTTGTTTTACCAGCACCATTAGGACCGATAAAGCCATAAACTTCTCCTTGATTCACTTCTAGACTAATCCCATCTAATGCAACAACTTTAGAAAACCTCTTTTTAAGGTTTTCAATTTGAATAATACTCATTACTTGTTTCCTCCTTGATTAGATTGAGTATAGAAAGCTATTTTTAGTCCTTCAATATATAGGTCTAATTCATTCATTACTTCTTGATATTGCTTCTGATAGTTGTGAATATCCCACTTTTTATGTGTTAGTTGATCAGAAAAACCTTTGATGGTGTAGAGCATGATAGTCTCAATTGTCTTTACACTTATATCAGTTCGATACACGGATGGATCAGATGACTTTAAAATATTCATTAGTAATTCTGTTGATGCCTGATGGACATTAAAAGGCAATCCATCTGGAAATACATTGGGTATTTCTGTAACAGCACGAGAAATAAACTGAATCATTTCAGGATTTTGGATACTAACTTCAATTGCTTTGATTGAAACAGTTCTAATGTTGGTTAAAAAATCTGTTGAGGCTAATATGACCTGATCGTATGCTTGTGTCAATGTAAAACTTGTATAACAAATGCAGAAAAGGTAACAATCTTGTTTGGAACCGAAGTAGTAAAACAAAGAACCTTTCGAAATATTGGCTCGTTGCACAATCACATCTGTATTCGCATTGAAGAAACCTTTTGAAAACTCACTAAAACAAGCGAGTAAGATTTTCTTGCGTTTGTGATGCTTAATTTGCATGAACTTGTGATGATCAATATAATGTTGAATGGTTTCTTTTGTCATAAATTACCTTACATCAACAATATATCAACAATTGACTCACAAGTCAATTGTTGAATTAAAAAAACAGCGTTTCTTATTTACGCTGCTTTTAGAGTTTAATTCATAGCTGATTTTTGATTGAGTATTACTGGAATAACGATTGGATTTCTGTGTGTGCGTTGATAGAGGAATGGCTCTAAGCTTGTGCGTATCGTGTTTTTAAGTTCACCGAATGTTGTTTTCTGTTGCATTTTCTTTTTAAGGGCATCATACACAAGTGCTTCAGCTTCTTTAAGTAATGGTTGATTCTCTTTGATAAACACAAATCCACGACTGACGATACTTGGTTTGACTAAGATTTTGTTTTGTTTTGAATCAATGGAAACAATGACCGCGACCATGCCGTTATTGGAAAGAATCTTTCGATCTTTAATAACAGCAGTAGATAATCCTGATGCATCTGAACCATCGACATAAACATCATCAGCAACAATACGTGTATCGGAATAGAAAGCTTCACCATTTCTTAAAATGATGGCATCACCATTAGCACAGATAAAGATATTTTCTGGTGGGACACCGGTTTCAATTGCATGATTTGCATGTTGTTTCAACATTTTATATTCACCATGGATTGGCATGAAATACTTTGGTTTTAATAATTGCAGCATAAGCTTTTGCTCATCTGCAGAAGCATGTCCAGTTGTATGAATGGAGTTTAACGGTGAGTTGGTTAGTACATTTGCTCCAGCACGTGTTAGACGGTTGACGACTCTATTGACGCTATCACTATTTCCTGGAATAGGGGAGCTTGAAAAGACAACTGTATCACCTGGAATTACTTTAATATAGCGGTGGGTGCCATTGGCAATACGAGATAGTGCTGCTAGTGGTTCACCTTGAGATCCAGTACTTATGATGCATAACTTATTTGCAGGAATTTGATTGAGTTGATCGGGCTTAATAAAATGACTATCATCAGCTTTAAGATGACCCAATCGTCTTGCGATTGTAACCACATTTTCCATGGAACGTCCAAATATAATGACTTTTCGATCGCATGCGATTGCTGCTTCAATTATTTGCCTTACACGGTAAACATTTGAAGCAAATGTAGCAACAAGTAATCTGCCAGTTGTTTTTCTGGTGATTTCCAAAATAGACTGTGCGACTTTCTTTTCACTGATTGAAAAACCTGAAACTCCGGCATTTGTTGAATCACTCATCAACAAATCGATACCAATTTGTCCCATGTAAGCCATGATTTGATAATCACTGTTATCACCAACAGGTGTTAAGTCAAACTTAAAATCACCAGTGTGGACAACACGGCCATTGGGAGTGTTAATTAAGACACCAAGGGTATCAGGAATCGAGTGAACTGTGTTAAAAAATCCTAGTGTAAAATGTTCTGTTTCCACACGAGAACGATTATTGATTTCTTCAATGACGACTTCTTTGTTGACACGACGTTCAGTTAACTTGCGTTCAATAAGACCTTTAGCAAATCTTGGAGCGTAAATTTTTGGTATTCGAATAACCTGCATTAAAAAGGGGATACCACCAATATGGTCTTCATGACCATGGCTGATGATGAGCGCTTTAATTTTATGTTGGTTCTTAATTAAATGCGTATAATCTGGGATAACATAGTCGACACCCCACATGGATTCATCAGGAAACATGACGCCACTATCGATGATGATGATTTCATCGTCATGCTCATAGCAATACATGTTTTTTCCTACTTCTCCTAATCCACCAAGTGCATAGATTAAGGTATCACCTGGTTTAGCTGATATAGCGTTTCGTTCTATTATTTCATTGTTGTTCATAACTTCTCTCTTTCAATTATTCTATAATTTTTGTTTTATCTTTAGCTTCCCAAGGGTTTTTAACATCAATATGATCATAAAATAGTATGCCATTTAAATGATCAATTTCGTGTTGTAAAACGATTCCTGGATAACCAGTAGCTTTGATTTCAATGTGTTGTTTATTGATACAGTCATAGGCTCGAATGCGAACTCGTAAATGACGATGCACGTATCCTAGCTTTTCTTGTTCAACCGAAAGACAACCTTCACCCGTTTCTAATACACACCATTGTGTTGAATGGGCGATAATTTTAGGATTTGCTAAGGCATATTCTACCACAACAAGTTCATCTTGTTCGTCTAATTGCTCAAGTTCAACGACGCATAATTGTTTAAGTATTCCTATTTGAGGTGCTGCTAATCCAACAGCAGGTTTTAATTGTTCTTTTTCAGCGATTTCTTCAATCTTCGAATCATGGACATATTGTCGCATTGCCATGATTAATGCTTGATCTTCCTTTGATAATGGTATGTCAACAGGTTTAGCCTTTTGACGCAACAAAGGATTTGGATCAATGATAATAGTATCCTTATTTATTTTCATTATAAAGCCTCAACTATTGATTCTCAAATCTTAACTTATTGTATCAAAGCTAAAGGCAATTGTATAGTGGTATACAAATA
>CAYGIY010000034.1:0-11523 GCA_964350055.1 uncultured Erysipelothrix sp. | reverse complement strand
TTTTAAATGTTTGATCAATCAGATTTACTTCTTGATCAGTTAATGTAATGTTTGCAGTGGCAAGATTTGATAAGACTTGATCAACCTTTTTTGCACCTGGTATCACAGCAGAAACAAAGTCACGAGTTAAAAGCCAAGCAAGAACAACCTGATTGACTTCTACATTTTTATTTAATGCAATCTCTTTTAGCACGTCTATTTTCTTTAAGTTTGCTTCAAAATTTTCAGGCATAAACAATGTGTTCTTTAATTGACGAGCAGTTAATGGTGACTCTAAAGAATACTTCCCTGTCAATAAACCAGACGCTAATGGTGAGTAAGGAATAAACATAATGCTATGTTTTAATAGATAATCACTATATTCTCCTTCAATATCACGATGCAACAGATGATATCGGTCTTGAACAATATCCACAAAGCCATCTTTGTTTGCTTCTTTTAGTTGTTCAAGTGTAAAATTTGAAACACCAATAGCACGAATAATCCTTTTTTCTTTGAGTTGTTGTAAAGCTGCTATTGCATCATCTTTTTTTGTTTTGTCATCTGGAAAATGAATATAAAACACATCCAAGTATTCACTCTGTAGTCGCTTTAATGAATCTTCAACAGCCTGAAGCAGAAACGAAATTGAGTTATCGTGTGTCGTCCCTTTTTCATTCACCACAAAGGAACCTTTTGTCGCAATAACCACTTGCTTGCGAACACCCATCTCTTTTACAACTTGCCCAATCAATTCTTCTGATCGGCCAAGACCATAAAAATAAGCAGTGTCAATAAAGTCACCACCCTCTTGGATAAAGCGTCTCACGATGTCTTTGCTGACACTTTCGTTAATATTTGGATAAATATTATGGCCACCAATTGCATTGGTTCCTAGACCAATGGTTTTAAAGGTTAGATTTGATTTATTTGATGATACGGTTTTCATACGATTCCTTCCTTAAACGGGATAGTTTACTCCTGTTTTCTTTGTTGAGTACTCCCATAAAAATGCTTGATTTTGAGGATTGGCTGCTATTGCGTTAAGCTTCTCTAACTTAATTATATCACCTTGATACTTCTTGGAGCGATATGGTCCATAAAAATCTCCTTGATTAGCATTTGGATCCATACAAGCAGCAATGATTGCTTTAGCGCCATCAGCAGCAGTGGGTACTATTTTTTTAAACAACATAATCAAAGATGCAAACAAATTTGATTGTTTCTCTTTACTAAAAAGGTTGGTAAAGGCAATCCCAGGATGTGCACAAACTACTTTAATGTCTAAATGAGACTGTTGGATTCGATTACTTAGCGCTAATGTAAACAATACATTGGCTAATTTACTGCGCGAATAACTAGCAAATGGTGAGTATTGCCCATGTTCAAACATGAAATTCTTTTGATTAATCCTCCCTTGTAAATATGCCATACTGCTAACATTGACAATTCTTGATTGATCATTCATCATATCCAATAATTGCCCTGTTAACCTAAAATGACCAAGATGATTAACTCCCATCTGGCTTTCAAAGCCATCTTTGGTTAGTGTATATTTCGCCCCCATGATACCGGCATTGTTACACAAAATATCAATTCGATCTGTTTTTTGTTTGATGATGTTTACCATGGAATCTATCGATAATGCATCAGATAAATCCAATGGTATAACGTCAATTCTAGCATGCGGTGCTTCTTGGTTTATTTTTGATTTTGCCATTTCACCTTTACTTATCGTTCTACTGCATAAGAAAACATAAGCTCCTTTTTTTGCAAAGTACTTTGCCATTTCATAGCCAATCCCAGAATTTGCACCTGTGATGAGCACATTCATATGCGATACATCGATATCTTGTAAATCTTTAAACTTGATCATTTTTTCACTCCTTGCTTACTATCATAAAACAAAAAACATGCAAATTACCAATAGAATGAATCGTTTTCTATATTAATCATAGTTTCAACCATCTTGTATTATAGATAGTTACTGTACAGAATTACTATCATTGTGCTTAACAATGACAAATCCTATAATAAGTTTATAAGAAACTTCACGGAATTTTTTCATAAAAATATGAAACGATTCCCCCATAAAATGCATTGACTTCAACTTCTTTTTTCTTCAATGCAACATAAAAAACAAAGCAAATAATACAAGCTCTGTTTTTTATGTTAATATTTGTGCATCTTATCCATGTGGTATTGTGCAATGAGATCGTGTAATGTAATATAGTTTGTGGACCCCTATTATAAATATTACAGGAGCAAGTATCATGTCGTTAAAACAGTTGTTGCAAAAGAATAAAAAACACTTCATTTTCTATATGATTGGTGCATTACTAACCACAATTAGTGGCATCTTTTTCACATTAGCACTTTCCAATGCATTTGGTATCATTGAAGAAACAGACACCGCAGGCATAAATCGCCGAATCATCATGGTGTTGATTTTTGTTTTTACGCCAATATTCACACAAGTACTCTCGCGCTTTTTACGCATTGGATTTATGCGTGACATTTTAATTCAAGTCAGAACATTAGCATATCGTAAAACCATGAGTCATTCTTATGAGAGTTTTAAAAAGAATCCAAAAGAGCAGTACATGTCCATGCTTGTTTCTGATATCAATTTATTTGAAAGAGACTTCTTTTTAGCTTTATTGAATATCATTTATTGTTTTGGAACTTTTGTATTAGGCAGTTCTATTTTATTCTTTATTTCACCAGTCATCGCCATGACAACGATTATCACGACGTCATTGTTGTATTTGATTACAAAGTTCTTTGAACCCATTGCTAAAAAGACAAAGAAAGAAACACAAGAAGCAAATGCGAACTACAATGGTGAACTCACCAATATTCTCAATGGATTAGAGGTCATCAAACTATATCATGTTGAAGACAATTTCAAACGTCCTTTTGAATCCATTGTAAAAGTACTTGAACAAGTAAAAAAACGTTCATTTCGAATTGATGAGTTTCAATCAAACTTGAATCATTGGATTGCTGGTACATATCAAATGCTCATATATGTATATGCTACTTATTTATTCATTCAAGAAAGCATTACTTTAACAGCATTGATTCTTGTCTTTAACTTAATTGGACAACTCATTTGGAGTATGATTAGTGGTTTTAATTTTATTAATCGTTTCCGAACATCTGTCGATATTTACAACCGCATCACCACTTCGAGCGATCAACATGAAGCTAATGAGAAAATGACCTTCAATCAAGGATTTCAAACCATTAACTTAACCTTTGCTTATGATCAAAAACAAGTGCTTAAAAATCTTAGTTTTACAATTAAACCAAAAGAGAAAGTATTGATTGTTGGGCCTTCAGGTGCAGGTAAAACCACTTTGTTAAACTGCTTAGCACAAAATTTATCGACCTATCAAGGTGAAATACGTGTTGACCAACATGAACTAAAAGCCATTCAATATGAAAGTTTTTTAGAAAATTGTGGCTATATTCGCCAAAATCATTTCTTGTTTAATGATAGTATTAAAAACAATGTCATACTAGCATCTGACTATGATCATGCTAAATTTGAACAAGTGATGAGAAGTGTTGATTTACATGATTGGATGCAAACACTAGAAACAAAAGAAGATCATATACTTGAACAAGATGGTATCAACATATCCGGTGGTCAAAGACAACGAATAAGCATTGCCCGTGAGCTTTATCATGATCGTGATGTTTTGTTTGTTGATGAACCATCTGCTAGTTTAGATGATCAAACAGCGCAACATATTTATGATACACTGCTTTCTTTAGATAAAACGCTTATTTGTGTATCACACAGACATTTGGACTATCTAAGCAAACACTTTGATACGACCATTGAATTAGAACCGATTGGAGCAACAACATGAAACAAGTAAAGTATGGTCACCGTGGTTGGCTAATCATCAATATCATTAACATGACATTCATTGCTGCTCTACATGGATGGAGTATTTACTTGTTACGATTTATCACCGATTATGGGTTAAACAAAGAACTAGATCGTATGCTCTTGACTGCACAACTGATGCTTTTAATTCTTTTTGGAGCATTAATTTTAGATTCAATTGGTACTCTTCTAAAATCAAAGTACATTGAAAATAGTTTAATATTGATGAAGAAAACATACATTCATCATTTAATGAACCAAGATATCACACAACTGCAAAAAGAAAAGAGTAATATCTATCGCTCAAACTTAACCAATGATTTTGATCGTTATGAAGAAAAATTTTTACTAAACTTGCTAAAAATCATTACCATGGCACTACAATTTGCCATGGCAGTTGTCCTTGTCGCAACCGTTAGCTGGTATTTAGTTATTATTGCTTTTGTGATGCTTGTCATCTTTATTAACATCACCAGTCGCACTAGCAAACCTGTACAAAAAACCGAAGCAAAAAAATCAAAGTCACTACAAGATTACACAGACTTTGTTCAAGAAACACTCAATGGTTTTGAAATCATCAAGCAACATCAATTAGAAGCACTTCGTTTAGATGCGTTTATCAATAAAGCAACCAAAGTTCAAAAAGATAATTATCGGGTAGATGTTAAAACAACCCAAGTTGAGGCATTGAATCAGTTTATTCAAATTACAATCATCTTCACATTGATTATATCTGGAATACTCTTTGCAAAAAACACAAATGTTGGATTAGGGAGTCTGATTGTAGTTGCATCAAGTTTTGGTAATGTCATATGGCCATTGCAACAATTCTCCCCTGTCATCACACAAATGAAAGGTATTCTAAAAGTGATTGAAGACTTTGATCAAAACTTAACACGTCCGATTATCAATCGTCACACCCATATCAATGCCTTTAACAAGCTGTCTTTTAAAGACTGTGATTTAGGTTATGATGATGAAGATAAAGCAATACTAAATGACGTCAACTTCAGTGTTAGTAAGCGTGAGAAAATATTAATTGTTGGAAGTAGTGGCGCAGGTAAGTCAACCGTATTAAAAACCATAAGACAATCAATTAAACCCAAAGGTGGTCTTGTTTCTCTTGATGGTCACGATATTTATGACATTGTACCCATTGACTATTACTCATTATTTACCACCGTCGATCAAATTGGATTTATCTTTAATGGAACGATCAAGGACAATGTCACGTTGTATCAACCAATTACCGAAGCAAAGATTAAGGATGCCTTAGCACAAGTAGGATTATCAGCGTTTGATCTAAATCAAGTTCTACATAACAATGGCGCTAATGTCTCAGGAGGACAGCGAGCAAGACTCATGCTTGCCCGTGCCTTGTGTTTGAATTCTGATGTGATTCTGTGTGATGAAATCTTCTCTAGTTTAGAATTATCCATTGCTCATCAAATTGAACATGATATTCTCAACTTAAACAAAACAATCATAAACGTCAGTCATATTATCTTTAAGGATCATTTATCACATTATGATCGTATTTATATTGTTGAAAACAATACTTTACGAACAGCAAATAGTATTGATGAAGTATGGGAGCGTATGACCCTTTCTGATCAACCAGTGGATGACTTAGCCTTAACCTCATCATAAACACATGATTAAATGCAATGTTATGTTGAACCCTTTGTATCCAATGCTAGATTACGAGGTTTTAACTGGTCAACCTTAAACACACAAGTGTGTTGATGTGTATTAGACACTGATTTAAGTGAATGATCACACTGTCGACAAGCTTCTTGAGCAAATGGACAGCGCGGCATAAAACGGCAACCCTCAGGTAAGTTGATTTGGTCGGGGACTTCGTCATCAACTAATAGGCGTTCTTTTATAAAGTTAGGATCTGCTACAGGTACTGAGGCAAGTAATACTTTTGTATAAGGATGCTGAGGATTATTGATAACCTCATTAATATCACCAATCTCTACAATTTTCCCAAGATACATAATGGCAATACGATCACACAAATACTTAATTGTTGACAAATCATGAGATACATAAAGCATGGTCAATCCCATGGTTTCACGCAGTTTCTTTAATAAGTTAAGAATATCAGCACGAATGGAAACATCAAGCATCGACACTGGTTCATCAGCAACTAGTACTTTTGGTTCTAACACAATACCTCTGGCAATGGCAACACGTTGTCGCTGACCACCACTAAGCTCATGTGGATAGCGAAACATATAATGCTCAGGCGGTTTTAACTCCGTGATTTCCATCACATCAAAAACTTTGTTTTTGAGTGTTTCATAATCTTTGATACCGTGGATTCGCAATGGTTCTGCAATAGCATCAAATACATTAAACCGTGGATTCAGTGTCTCATAAGGATCTTGGAAGATCATCTGAATTTCTTTTCTAAACTGCTTTTCAAGTTTTCGATCTTTGGCAATAAATGGATGCCCATCTATCACAATTTCACCACCTGTGTTTTCCTGTAAACGCACAAGTATTTCACCAGTGGTTGTTTTACCAGATCCGCTCTCACCCGCTAATCCAAGAATTTCTCCTTTTTGAATATCCAAAGAAATATCATCAATTGCCTTTACATACACTTTTTCTTTACTAATAATGTCTTTAATCCAATGTTTAACTTGAAAGTACTTCTTTAGATTTCTTATTTGAATAAAGGACGTGTTTTTCATAGCAATTCCTTTCTCAACTCATTAATAATACGTTGCCGTACTTGATCCCAAACTTCACGTTTTTTTGCTTTTTCTCGAAATTCAAGAACCTGATCATTATAATGACATGCAGAATAATGCCCTTCACCAACTATTTCTAACTGAGGCTCTTCTTGTTCACACTTTTCTGTTCGAAATGGGCAACGATCTTTAAAGCGACATCCCACTTGCTGTTCCATAAGATTAGGAGGTGAACCAGGAATTGAAATCAACTCTTCACCAATTTCATGAATACTTGGAAACGCATTGTTTAAACCAAGAGAGTATGGATGATAAGGAGCAGTAAAGAAATTTCTTGTTAGCGCCTTTTCCATGATTTTACCACCATACATCACAATGATATCATTGCATGTTTCTGAAACAACGGATATGTCATGTGTTATTAATATCATGGAGCTATTAATAACTTTTTGGATTTCAACGATCTTTTGAAGAATTCGATCCTGAACCACAACATCTAATGCCGTTGTTGGCTCATCGGCGATGATTAACGAAGGTTCTAGTGTCAATGCCATGGCAATGATTGCACGTTGCTTCATACCACCACTTAGTTGATGTGGATAACTCTTAAGACGTTTCGGTTCAAGACCAACCATTCTAAATACTTCTTCAGCACGTACTCGTGCTTGTTTTTTTGTCATCTTTGTATGTTCTAGTATACCTTCAATCAGTTGATTACCAATTGTGTATACAGGGTTTAGACTGTTCATCGCACTTTGTGAGACCATCGCTATTTCTTTTAGACGGATTTTACGAATTTCTTCTTCACTAAATTCTACTAAATCTTCACCTTTATATATCATTTGACCCTCACTTATTTTGCCATTTTCAGATAATAAGCGAATGATTGATTTAGCTAAGGTTGTTTTCCCGCAACCACTTTCACCGACTAGACCAACACTTTTGCCAAGTTCTAAAGAAAAAGAAACGTTATCAACTGCTTTCATTAATCCATCTTGAGTTTTATAGGTAATCGATATATTTTTGATTTCAAGCAATGACATAACTATCTTCTCCTTAATCTAGGGTCTACTACTTCTTCAAGTGCTCGAGCAACAAAGAAGATTGATAATAACAATAAAACAATTGCAACACCTGGCGCAGTAACCCACCACCATGCAACACGAGAGTTCCCAGAGGTAAACACAATATGTAAAATCTGCCCCCAACTTGGAACATTCGGATCACCAAAACCTAAAAATGCAACACTTGCCTCAGCGGTAATTGCCCAGTTAACCATGAATGCCATTTCAAGCAGTATTAATGGAATAACATTTGGCAATATGTATCTAAACATGATACGAAAATCACTCGCGCCTGCTACTTTTCCTGCTTTAATATATGGACGTTTTGCAACGGTCAATACTTGTGATCGAACCAAACGGGCTACCGTTCGCCAAGATAGCAATGAAACTGCCAATATAATATTAAAGATACTGGGTTTTAAAATTGCTGATAAAACAATGACAAAAGGGATAAAAGGGATGGCGTAAAAGAAATCTACAATCCTCATAATTACACTATCGATAATTCCACCATAATAACCAGCAATAATACCAACAATCGATCCAACAGTAGTGACCAAAATTGCTGCCAAAAATCCAACGATTAATGCTGTTCTTGTTCCCAAAATGACTTGCGAATAAACATCACGACCAACATCCGTAGTTCCAAATGGATGATTCCATGAAGGCGATTCTAGACGTTTAATCGTACCTTCCTCCGTGTAATGACGTTCCCGTGCTTCATAAGGCGCAATGGTAGTTGAGAAAATTGCGATTGTCGAAAAAGTAATCAGCAGTACGATTCCAATCATCGCTAATTTGTCACGCTTTATATTATTTAAGAGTTGATACCACACGCTTTGAGTACTTCTATGTTTCTTTTTAAAAATGTTTTTCATGGTATCCTTTCCTTTAATATGTAATTCTTGGATCAAGCCAAGCATATAGAATATCAGCTACTAAATTCATAAACATAATTAGTGCTGAAATGATAATGAAAATGGCTTGCGCTAATGGGTAATCATGTCGTGTTACCGCTGTGACAATTTCTCGACCTAAACCTGGCCAATTAAACACAACTTCAATCAACACTTGCCCACCAATAGCAGCCCCAATAAATAGTGCTGCTGCTGTGACTACAGGCAACAAGGCATTACGGGCCGCATGACGATAAAGAATTCTGAATTTTCGTATACCTTTAGCTTTTGCCATTTCAATATAATCTTCTGACATTACTTCAAGCATGCTGTTTCTCATAATTAGTAATGGTGTTGCAATAAAGTAAAATGCAGCTACTAAACTAGGTAAGATTAAATGTTTTAAAAAATCCATGTTTAAATACATCTCACTGAAAGTACCCCCTCCAGTTCCAACAGTGCGCATACCAAATGCAGGAACCCATCGAAGTTGAACAGCAAATACAATGATTGCAATCAAACCTACCCAAAATGTGGGTGCTGATCTAAAAAACAATGAGACACTAATACCCAATGATTCGAGAAATGTACCTCTTTTCCAAGCCATAAGTACCCCAAAAACAATACCAAAAGTATAAGCAATAATCATGGCTGTTAGCATTAAGAAAACTGTTGGTAGTAGTTTGTCCGCAATTACTTCAACAGCTGGCTTATTATAAAAAAAAGAATTCCCAAAATCCAGTTGAACCAAATCTTTCATGAAAATTTGATACTGAACCCACAGACTATCATTAAGACCATAGCGATCCATCAATAATTCACGTGATTCTTGGGATAGCGATGGGTCAATGACAAATGCTGTGGGATTACCAGGCATCAACCTAAACATCAGAAAAATCATGGTGGCAATCAAGAATATCATGAGTACCATCACCACTATTCGTTTAACAAAATAAGTTAACATATTATCCCCTTTCGAATCATCAGATTAATCATACTCTTACCTCATTCTATTCATTTAACATTAGAATCATTATTTACCACTGGCACTAAAACTCTATTAGAAACAATAGGCAGCCATATAATGACTGCCTATTTTATTCTTTAATACTTATTCTTTAGGCATGCGCAATCGACCTTGAGAGTCCCAAGTGAATCCTGCCTCGGCAAGAATATCTCGCGCTTTTTGTGGATCATATGTGTCATAGATTGGCACATCAGGGTTATGCCAGAATTCATTGGATGCTGCAATGACTAGTCCGCCGCCACCGCGAGCACCATATCCATCTAGTAATACATCTATCGCGTAGTCATAATCCACTAAATGAGCAACTGCAATTCTAAACGCTTTGTTGTCAAACGGTGGGCGAGCATTGTTCATTCCTAGATAGAAGAACCCAATGTCATTTGCTTCAGTGATTTCTAAATGATCAAATGAACCATCTGTATTATCTTTAATAAGCGAAATGTGTGCTGGAATCAAATCATAAGACACCATATCAACTTGTTCTAACTGCAACGCAGTAATAATTGTTTCAGGTGATGCAAAGATTTGGAAGATATAACCATCTATAACTGGTGGATACCAGTAATCTTCAAATTTTGATGTAACAAGCTCTACACCCGTTTCAAAGCGTTCTAGCTTGAATGGGCCACTACCAATCGCATCATAGTTTGAGTATTCTTTCGGATTGTCAATATTTTCCCAAATATGCTTTGGTAATATTGGAATTTGAGCTAATGTGTTTGTAATAAATGGTGCGTATGCGTATTTCAAGTTAAAACGCAATGTCTCACCATCTAATACTTCAATATTGTCAATTGGTACTAAGAATGATGCAAAATAGCCAACTTCTTGCTCTACAAAGAAATCATAGCTAAATTTAACATCTTCTACAGTAACGGGCACACCATCATGGAATGTCATACCAGAACGTAAAACAACATCAATTGTTGTGTCATTCACAACTTCCCAGCTTGTTGCTGCCCAAGGAACTGGTTCAATCGAAGGTGATAAACGAACAAGCTTGTCATAAATCAAGCGAAGATTACGCCAACCATACACACTTAATGAGGTGAGTGGGTTGATTTCATCAATATTAACATTACTTGCTACGGTTAGCACTGTTTTGTCAGTTAATGGTTCCACGTAGAATGGTGTCCATTCATTAAACAATCCTTCACCAGGAATATTAATCACTTCAGCGAATAGTTCTTTGTTGTATGTTTGAATATTTGCTCTTGAATACAACGTGACTCGTGGAACATCTTCAGCTAATACACGTTGAGCATCAAACACAAGTTGACGTCTTAAATCAATATCCATCTCTTGACGTTGAGCATCTGCTAACTCATCAAATACATTTGAACGATAGCGATCGGTGTTATTCCCACCAAAACCAGCATTGTCTGAGTGATTGATTGAGTGAATAAACATATCTGGATCAAGTCGTTCGACTCGACCAGACCAGCCAATCGTATACGCATCATAATTCGCTTCTTCAGCGTCATATAAGATATCCAGCAAAACAGCAAAATCTGTTGGTTGTGCAACAGCATCAACTCCCAATGCACGCAATTCTTCTGCTACTTCTTCTGCCATTTCATAGTTCACTAAGTTTGCTTCTGGCAACGAACTATAAATTGTAATGGATGGCACAAGCTCTCCATGATCATCAGTTGTTGTTCTTCCACATGCAGATAGCAACAATAAAAGAACGATTATGCTACTGATGATTGATCTTTTCTTAAATTCAATCATAGTTTTCCTCCTATTTTTTCATTCAAATTATATGTATCAACATAATTTATGATTTAACAATAACAAAGCTGAAAACACATGTCAATGTTAATCACACATTTTTTCATATTATTTTCACATATTTATACAGAATCTGTAATATTTTTCATAATTTTTACATCATATCGAAAATCTCATGGTGGATATTTTGATGATCTCATATTATTTGATATTAAGT
>CAYGIY010000033.1:0-11614 GCA_964350055.1 uncultured Erysipelothrix sp. | reverse complement strand
TTATTCCAAAGAAAAAGAGAGTCTTCAAACATGTTTGTTTGTCAACTCTCTGAAATGCCCTACTAGGGCATTTTTAAATGGTTTCAATTTCATCTTCAATCTGGTTTCTAAAAGGCTCTAAAAATGGGGGTAAACTCAGTGTCTTGCCAAGATTATCTATCGATTCATCGATGGCGAATCCAGGATGATCTGTAGCAAATTCAAAGAGTATACGATTGTGTTCACGTACATAAATTGAAAAGAAATAAAAACGATCGATGATTTGCGAGTTGACATAGCCTAAAATCGTAAATGCATCCATTGCTTCTTGTAAATGATGCTTGCTTGTAGCACATAAAGCAATATGATGAATACTACCATAGCCTGAAATCTCAGAGGGAGCATGGTCTGTAGTCACACTTATTCTAGTATCATTGCGGTCAATGTGACTAAAATACAACCTCGTGTTTTGATAAGTGGTGTGATGTAAAAATTTAAGATGGTCGACTAACCATGTGTGCATGGTTTGACGATCATGTACACGTAAATCCACTTGACCTAAGCCTAAAATTGCGTGTTGTAGTGGGATATTATCATGAGTAGATGGTACTCCTTTTTTTGATATCATGTTCTCATCAGAGGTGATTCTTAATCGAATACCATCATGATCTTCAAAATCAAATCCAAGTACATTAAAACGAACATCAATATCATAAGTTAAAACATTGAGTCGCTCCAGTCGATCTTTCCAAAACTGGACACTTTCATTTGTTAAAACCCTAAATCCAATACGATCAATGCTATTTGAACCACTAATTTTGTATGGTTTATCAGGGTAGACAAAGAAGGTAATGCTAGTGCCTATTGATCCAACATGATCAGCAAAAAAAAGATGATAAGCAGAAACATCATCATGGTTAACACTCTTTTTTACTAATCGTAATCCTAAAACTTGTTTGTAAAAATAATGGGTTTGTTTTGTTGAACTTGCAATACAAGATATGTGGTGAATGCCATCAAATTGTCTCATAGATACCTCTTGAAGTAAGTATAGGAAATGATAGCACATAGTTCAAACCTTATGCATTTATCGTTGTTATTATGACATTTTAAGGATAACTCTTGTATAATGAATGTATAGCAAAACAGGAGTTATTATGAAAATCATTAATTTAAATGGGAATCAACTAACACTAGAACAGTGTTATAAAATCGCATATCATCGTGTCAAAGTGGCCATTGATTCATCATGCAAAGCAAGTATAGATGAGTCTGCTCAATACGTGGATGATTTGGTTAAGCGTCAAGAAGTGGTGTATGGAATCACCACAGGATTTGGAAAATTTAGTCAAACAATCATTCATCAAGAAGATATAGAAGCACTACAAGCCAATCTGATCCGATCACATGCGTGTGGTGTGGGTGACTACTATGAAGATGCCATCGTGCGTCTTATTATGGTGTTGCGTGTCAATGCGTTGGTTTTAGGGTATTCAGGAATTCGCTTTGAAACGCTACAACTATTGATTGATATGATTAATGCTAATATTTTACCGCAAATCCCAGAAAAAGGTTCACTTGGTTCTAGCGGTGATTTAGCACCATTATCGCATATGGTATTGACCATGATGGGTGAAGGAACTTGTAAATATAAAGATAAAATCATGGATAGTCATCTGGCTTTAGAAGCAGCAGGGTTATCACCTGTGACCTTAGTAGCTAAAGAAGGACTTGCCTTAATCAATGGCACACAAGTTTTAACGGCAGTTGGCACACTAGTGACGATTGAATCATTGGCATTATCTAAAATGGCGGATATCATTGCTTCGATGACATTTGAGGCATTGCTTGGTATTGTGGATGCATTTGACCAACAAGTGCAATTATTAAGACATCATCCTGGTCAAGAAAAATGCGCAAACAATATTCGTCGTTGCACCATAAATTCAAAACTAACCACAAAACCAAATCAAATCAAAGTACAAGATTCATATTCATTGCGATGTCTTCCGCAAATTCATGGGGCAAGCAAAGATGCTATTGACTATGTCAGAGAAAGAGTGTTATTTGAAATCAACGCGGTGACTGATAATCCTCTTATTTTTCCAGATCGAAATCAAGTCATTTCAAGTGGCAACTTTCATGGACAACCCATGGCATTATCATTTGACTTTTTAGGTATTGCTTTATCTGAGATGGCAAATGCTTCAGAACGACGCATTGAACGCTTGGTAAATCCAAGTTTAAGTGGACTTCCTGCTTTTCTTACTGAAAAAGGAGGAACCAATTCAGGGTTTATGATTATGCAATACACAGCAGCATCACTCGTATCAGAAAATAAGATTTTGGCTCATCCTGCCAGTGTTGATTCAATTCCATCTTCGGGAAATCAAGAAGATCATGTCAGTATGGGAACCATCGCAGCTAATAAAGCTTATGAAATATGTAAGAATCTACAATATGTTTTGGCCATTGAATATCTAACTGCTGCCCAAGGTTTGGATTTTCATCAACCGACTCGTTGTGGTGATGGAACACAAGTGGCTTATGAGTTGATTCGCCAAGAAGTTGATCATGTCAAAGATGATCGTTTTATGGCACCTGATATTGAAACAGCTAGAAAAATAATCCAATCACATCGCTTGGTGGATGTGGTAGAAACTGTTGTTGGACAACTAGAATAGGAGTGTTCTATGATTGATTTAATCGAAGTTGTTTTTGGTAAGTTACCAAAGAAAATGTCTTTGAACCAACAGGTTCGACGGGCACCCAAACGCAATACCAAACTCACAACCAAACAAAAAGAATTAGCAATTGCCAATGCGTTACGCTATATTCCAAAACGTTTTCATGAGGAGTTAATGAAAGAGTTTTACGATGAACTGCAAACTCATGGGAAAATCTATGGGTATCGCTTTTGTCCATCAGAGAAGATAAAGGCAAAACCAGTGTTTGAATATGAAGGGATAACCCTAGAAGCAAAAGCATTTCAAATGATGATTGATAATAATCTAGATGAAGAAGTGGCTTTATATCCGTATGAACTAATCACCTATGGAGAATCAGGTGCTGTCTTTCAAAACTGGATGCAATATCGTCTTGTTAAGAAATACTTACAACTATTAAAAGAAGATGAAACACTTTTTCTTGCATCAGGTCATCCGGTAGGTGTATTTAAAAGCCATCGGGAAGCACCACGTGTGATTTTAACCAACGGACTGATGGTGGGAATTTATGATCATCTGGATTTCTTTAATCAAGCAAGTGCCTTGGGTGTTGCCAATTATGGACAAATGACAGCGGGTGGCTGGATGTATATTGGCCCGCAAGGAATTGTCCATGGGACCTATAACACACTACTTAATGCAGGAAGAATAAAACTAGATATTAAACAAGATCAAGCACTTGAAGGTAAACTGTTTGTCTCATCAGGATTAGGTGGCATGAGTGGTGCACAAGGAAAAGCGGTTGTCATTGCCAAAGGTGTTGGGATTATTGCTGAAGTGGATGAATCTCGCGTTAAAACAAGATTTGATCAAGGGTGGGTGGATGTTGTGACATCTGATGTTCAAGAAGCTTTTGCACTAGCCAAGCAAGCTCAGCAAAATCAGCAACCACTAGCCATTGCATACTGTGGCAATATTGTAGATTTACTTGAATATGCGGTAGCAATCAACTATCCGATTGATTTGATTTCAGATCAAACATCATGTCATGAAGTGTACACTGGAGGGTATTGTCCTGTTTCACTTACATTTCAACAACGAAGCGACATGATTCAAAATCATCCAGAACAATTCAAACAACATGTAGATCAAGGGCTTAGACGGCATTATGATGCATTAAAGCAACTTGTTGTTAAGGGAGCTTATTTCTTTGATTATGGTAATTCCTTTTTAAAGGCACTTTTTGATGCAGGCATCACGGAGATTGCTGCTAATGGTGAAAATGATACAGAAGGGTTTATTTGGCCATCTTATGTAGAAGATATTTTAGGACCATGTCTCTTTGATTATGGTTATGGGCCATTTCGATGGGTTTGTTTAAGCAATGATCCAAAAGATTTAAACATCACAGATGAAGTAGCTGCATCGTGTATTGATCCAACCAATAATGAACAAGATAAAGATAATTATCAATGGATCAAAGATGCCCATAAAAATCAATTGGTTGTTGGAACACAAGCACGCATTTTATATCAAGATGCATGGGGACGTTTAAAGATTGCATTAGCATTTAATCAACTCGTAAAGGAAAAAAAGGTTGGGCCAATTATGTTAGGGCGTGATCATCATGACACAGGATCAACTGATTCACCATTTCGTGAAACAAGCAACATCTATGATGGTAGCAAAGTGATGGCGGATATGGCAACACTTAGTTATGCTGGAAATAGTGCAATGGGGATGAGCTTAGTTGCCTTACACAATGGTGGTGGCGTTGGCATTTCCAAGTCAATTAATGGCGGATATGGACTCGTGCTTGATGGTAGTGAGCGCGTCGATCACATCATTGAGCGTGCCATGATGTGGGATGTCATGAATGGGGTTGCTCGTAGAGGGTGGGCGCGTAATGAGCATGCGATGGAAACAATCGCGCGCTTTAATCATGAACTATATGGATTGATTACAAGTCCACAACTGGCAGATTTTACAAAAATTAAAGAGATAATAAAGAAACAAGGAGGAGATGATGAGTCAAAATAAAATCATTGAATGTGTTATTAATATTAGTGAGGGCAAAGATCAACACATCATTGATCAAGTCATTGCCCCGTTTTTAAATACACCACGTGTGACGTGTATGAACGTAGAAGCAGATGCAGATTATCATCGAACAGTCATTTCAATAATGGGAGAAGCCAATGCGCTTGTTCAATCAGTTGTAGCGGCGTGTGAAATTGCGATTGACTTGATTGATTTAACCAAACATCAGGGAGAACATCCACGCATGGGTGCGGTGGATGTCGTGCCTTTTATTCCAATTGCACATGCAACGATGGATGATTGTATTGCCTGTGCACATCAAGTAGCCAAACAACTTGCGCAAAATAAACAAGTTCCCATTTACTTATATGAAGAAGCAGCAACCCATCACGATCGAAAAAACTTAGCTGCCATTCGAAAAGGTGAGTTTGAGGGCTTATTTGAGAAAATGAAGCGTGATGATTTTATACCAGATTATGGTCCAACATCACCACATCCAACCGCAGGAGCCATTGCCATTGGTGCTAGAATGCCATTGATTGCTTATAATATCGATTTGGCTACGCATGATGTTGAGGTTGCAAAAGCCATAGCAAAGAAAATTCGATTTAGCAGTGGTGGCTTTGAATGTGTTAAAGCAGGTGGGGTAAAAATTGAACAAACCAACACCACACAAGTGACCATGAATTTAACCAACTATCAAATCACCAACATGCATGTGGTCTTTGATGAGGTAGTTGCTTTGGCAAAAACCTATGACACTAAAGTGACTGGCAGTGAAATTGTCGGTTTGATTCCACTTGAATCGTTGTTGATGAGTGTGTCACATTACTTAAAATTCACGCATTCTTTAAAAGGAAAAATATTAGATGATTACATCAAGGAAATAAAAGCATGAAAACTCTGATTACAAATGCAGCACAAATTGTGACATTTTTAGGTAATCAACAAATAAAAGGACAAGCCATGAACAACATGCGTATCATTGAACATGGTTGTGTGTTAATTAAGGATGAGACCATCGTGTTTGTGGGAGCAAAAAAAGACTGTCCAAAGATGGATCAAGACACCCATATCATTGATGCCCATCAAGGATTGGTGATGCCAGGACTAATAGATTCCCACACACATCTGGTGTTTGGACAAGATCGTGTAGACGAATTTTATGCACGTTTAACTCAAGAAAGCTACCAAAACATACTTAAAAAAGGTGGTGGGATTCATCAAAGCATTGAGAAAACATCCAACACTTCAATCGAACAACTCACAACACAAGCAAAAAAATATGTACATCGTATGATCCAACAAGGTGTGACAACCATTGAAGCAAAAAGTGGGTATAGTTATGACTTTGCTGGTGAAGTTAAGCAAATGGAAGTTGTGAAACAATTAAATGTAACATTTAATGATATGCTTGTTTCAACATGTTTGGCTGCCCATGTTATTCCAGCACAATATAAAGAGCATCCAGAATCTTATATTTCGATGATTACAGAGAAGCTGATACCTTATGTAAAGCAAGAAAAACTCGCAAGTTTCTTTGATGCTTTTTTAGAAGAAAATGCATACGATGCACAACAAGTCACAACGATTTTACAAGTAGCACAAGCAGCTGGATTTAAGGTAAAAATGCATTGTGATGAAATCAATGATCTTGATGGCGCTGCACTTGCAGCTAAGTTAGGCTGTATTTCAGCAGAACACTTGTTGGTTTCTAATAAAAATGGACTTGCTGCAATGGCAGATGCTGATGTGATTGCTAATGTACTGCCTTTAACAGCATTTAGTTTAAAAAAACCATATGCAGATGCTCGCGGGATGATTGATCAAGGATTGGCAGTGTCTTTAGCTACAGATTTTAATCCTGGGAGTTGTTTTACATATTCGATGCCAATGCTAATGGCATTATCTGTTTTACAGATGAATCTTACAATTGAAGAAATGATTTGTGGGATTACGATTAATGCAGCAGCAGCGTTATCATTAGCAGATAAAGTTGGAACATTAGAAGCAAACAAACAAGCTGATGTTGTGATTTTTGATTGTCCAAGTTATGTTCATTTGGTGTATCACACAGGAATGAATCAAGTGCAGCAAGTGATAAAAAAAGGACAAACAATCTTTAAAAAGGAGGATTCATGAAAGATAAGTTATTAGTGCAGTATTTAGATGAAGTAGCTTCAACAGATCCGACCCGTGGTGGTGGTAGTGTGAGTGCAATCAGTGGAGCGATGGGTGTATCATTGATGTTGATGGTGGCACGACTAATGGCTTCAAAAGAGAAATTTGCCAGTGAGCACTTAGCATTAAATGCCATGATCAATTCATTAGAAACAGTAAAAGAATCATTGGTTGATTTTGCTGATCAAGACTCAAAAGCATTTGAATCAGTGATGGAAGCTTATCGTCTACCCAAACTAACTGAACATGAAAAACAACAAAGAAGCAAAGCGATTGAACAAGCACTAATTAAGGCTAGTTTAATACCACTTCATGTGATGCAACGTGTGAGTGATGTGGCTGTGATGATGGAAGAACTACTAACGATGTGTCCTGCATCATTTAAAAGTGATGCACTTGTTGGGACTTTGATGTTAAATAGCGCATTTGAAGGTGCACAAATGAATGTTAAGATCAATTTAGACAGTCTTGCAAACAGTGATGAAAAACAACAGATAAAACAAAAAATGGATGAAATGAGCCATCAATGGCACTATTTCATCCAACGCTATCAACAACACTAAAAAACGCTCATTGTGTGAGCGTTTTTTCTATGGTTGCATGGCACCAAATAATACAAGCCAAGCTAAAATTGATTTAGCTGCTAAACTTAAGATGATATAAACACGTTCTCCATACAAGTAATCTTTCCAACGGCCAATCCCTTTGTATTGTAGAACCATGTTAATTGGAAATGTGTTAAACGCAATGAAATAAGTTACCACAATTGCCCAGACAAACCATGGGATCATATCAAAGTTACCTGTACCAAACATATAGAAGAAGATTGCAATCCATGGTGCAATACCAGCGATGCTTCCCCAAATAAAGGGTCCCCAGTTCACTTTGTCCTTTTTTACACCTGAGTTGATTAGTTCCATATCAAGACCAAACAAGTTCATGGCAGCATTGACAAGAAAGATGAGTAATAACGAAACAACATCATAAATACCAAATAAAGTGGCAATCAACACAATCATGATGGAAGAGCTTAAAGCATATTCAAACCAACGATACACGTTGATGCCTTTGAGCAATCCTGAGGTGTACTTATCTTTAGATAGGTAAATGAATAAGTGTGCAATTGCTGAAATAAAAAGAAATGAAGCGACTAAAATGCCAAAAGGCAACTGAAATAGTTCACGACTTGTGACTTCTAAAGATTGCGTTTGAACATTGAACGTCTGATAATACTGAATAATGGTTGGCTGAAACTGTGAAATCTGTTGTATGACTTTGGTTGCTAAAAATAACATGGCGACTGCTTGAATAAAGTGAAATCCCCCCATGAGAAGATTAAACTTGCGAAGTTTAACTAATCTTGTATCCATAAAATTCCTCCCTTAGAATATCTATGATAATATCATTTTGATTTAAGAAGTTGTACTAAAATGCTCACATATATTATGATGTTTTAATCTGACATGTTACAATAAAAAAAACAATAAAAAATGAAAGAAGGCAACGTATGTCTGATATTTTTAAACAATCATTAGAAAAACACAAAATATGGAAAGGAAAAATAACAACCCAACTAAAATCGCCACTAAAAACAACCCATGATTTGGCATTGGCATATAGTCCAGGTGTTGCTGAACCATGTCGAGAAATCGCAAAGGATAAATCCAAAGTATACGACTACACATGGAAACAATCCACAGTTGCGGTGATTAGTGATGGTACCGCTGTTTTAGGGTTAGGTGATATTGGACCAGAAGCAGCATTACCTGTCATGGAAGGTAAGTGTGCGCTATTTAAGTCTTTTGGTGGGGTTGATGCAATTCCAATTTGCCTCGATACGAAAGATACTCAAGAAATTATTGCGATATGCAAAGCACTAGCACCAAGTTTTGGTGGGTTTAATCTTGAAGATATTGCAGCACCAAAGTGTGTTGAAATAGAACGAACTCTTAAAAGAGAACTCAACATTCCAGTCTTTCATGATGATCAACATGGTACTGCCATTGTTGTGATTGCTGGCTTGATCAATGCCCTAAAGCTGGTTAATAAAAAGCCTGAAGACTTAAAAGTCGTTGTAAGTGGAGTAGGTGCTGCTGGTAGTTCAATTATTTATATGTTGCGTGATTTTGGCGTTAAACGCATCTATGGGTTTAAACGTTCGGGAACCATTAACAAGCTCGACAAAGCCAATTATGATTTTCTTTCTCAAGAACTGTGTGAATTTGTCAATCCCGATGATTCAAGAAAAACCATGCAAGAAGAATTAGTTGGTGCAGATGTCTTTATTGGTGTTTCAGTTGGAAACATCGTCAGCAAAGACATGATTGCCGGTATGAATGAGAAAGCGATTGTGTTTGCACTGGCAAATCCAGATCCTGAGATTACCTATGATGATGCATTAGCAGCAAATGCGTATATCGTTGGAACCGGTCGTTCTGATTTTCCAAATCAAGTCAATAATGTTCTTGCTTTTCCAGGCTTATTTAAAGGTGCGCTTGCTTCTTTAGCGAGTAATATTACTGAAGAAATGAAAATGGCAGCGGCACGTGGAATCGCATCATTGATAGATGAAAAAGATTTACGTCCTGATTATGTCATCCCGTCACCATTTGATCCAAATGTTGCTGAAGTGGTTGCTCAAGCAGTCATAGATGAAGTTGAAAGATTAAAATAAAAAAAGGATTGAACGATATAATATCGTTCAATCCTTTTAATCACACTCATCACCTTCGCACTCACGATCTAGTTCGTGTTCTTCCCTAACCACTTTTAGGCCATGTTCGACTTCCCAAGCAACGAGAACAGATATGACAATATGCAGGATGATGATGACACCAACAATAATGAGTGTTTCAGTATCCCGAATGGTAATCATTTTGAATATCTCAGCTGCTAAATAGAAAAGTAAACCAAGTGATATTGTTCGTCCAAAGCGAATTCTTAGTTCTGTGGATGTTTGAGTAAATCGCAATCGAAAAAACTTATATACTGTAATAATCCCTATATAAAGAATGATTAAAGCCCCAAATAATTCAAACAAGTTAATCAGTACTTCAGTGACTGTCATAACGACATCATGCAAAATGTGTAGAAATGTTTCCATCATTAACCTCGAGATCTAGTTGTTAAAAAATTCACTTCTATTGTTATACATGCATTAGTATAGCACTTTTATATTATTTTAAAAGGGGCTATTTGAAATTCGAATCATTTGCACCAGTATATTTCATCAGGTATACTATATTCAAGTTATGAGCACCTGATTAGTTAGAGTTTGTGTTGTTTTTAGTGATGCTAGACTGATTCAATAGTCAATCAGAGCAAGGAAGTATAATGCAACGATTACAGAATAGAAACAAGCATCAATACATCATTGTATCCATCATTATGTTGGTTATTTTTATCTTGTATAATGTTGGTCTTAACACAGTTATACATAACCACTATTATGACTTGAAGAAGAATGAGTCCCAGCAATTATCTGCAACTTATGCATTAACTGTATCTAAAGTGAATGCTTCAAATGACATTGCCGATGATTTATTGAATGAACGTATTGTCGTTGCTTTGGATGTAATTTCAGAGTATGAAAATGTTTATAGCAATGAAATATTAGCAGACCTAGAAAAACTTCTAAAATTAGACGAGATTTACATTTATGATACAAATGCAATCATTGTACATTCAGCCTCATTAAACTACTTAGGGTGGCAAGCTTATGAAGGCCATCCTGTATATGATTTTTGGCAGAGTAATTTTAACCGACATATTGAAGATATACGAAAGGACTCAAATTCTGAAAACTATTATAAGTATGGATATGTCAAGCTTAGAAGTGGGTATTTTATTCAAATTGCAATTGCTGCTGAACGAATATATGAGTATGTTGAAACGATACAAATTCCTTCAATATTAAGTGATTTAAAGGACTCTGGAGCTTTTCAAGAACTCTATTTTATTACCAATGATTATGAAGTCATTACAAGTGATCAAACACAATTTAATGAAACGTATTTAGACGATAACTTTATTTCAAAGATTATGCAACAACGTGAGTTTGGACATTCAATTACAATTGATAATAGACGAGTCTATGAAAACTTTGTTCATGTGATGGATCAAAGTCGACGCATTGGGGTGCTCGGGTTACGTTATGATTTAGAGGAGACAGAACAGATTATATTATCAGTGTTTTTGGTCACTGCAATCCCTTTAGGGTTTATTTATCTGCTTTTGAGTTATCTAATATTATTAAAAATCAGAAGTGATCGTAAACTTCTAAGTCTTGCTTATCAAGACCCAATCACTGGATTAAACAATCGAACATATTTAAAAGAAATGCTCAATGGCGAGATTGTAAAAAATAAACATGTAAATCAAGCGATTATTTTGATTAACTGTAGTAATTTTAAGTTCATCAATCAATCGTACGGATTTGATATTGGAGATTCCATCTTGCACGAAATTGGCAGAAGAATATTTGAAGCAAACATTTCAGAAGACATCTACCGATTCACTGCTGATCGATTTGTGGTTTATTTAAGTCATTACAAATCACAAACAGATTTGATTCGACAAATCAATAGTATTAATGAGCTATTTAGTAAACCTTTTGTTTTAGCTGTTACTAAGCAATACTTAAATATTCAATTAGGAGTAGTTGAGATTGATGAAACCTATCAATCGTTGGATGAAATATTAAAGGACGCTACCTTTGCTATTGATCATATCAAGCAATCAGCTCAAAA
>CAYGIY010000032.1:0-11681 GCA_964350055.1 uncultured Erysipelothrix sp. | reverse complement strand
TCTAGAAAGAATATTATCAATATAGACCTTATATTGATAATACGAGAACACAATGAAACCATTTATTATCATTGCATTGGCAAGTTTATTTATATTAACAGGATGTACTCAACCCATGGCAGTTCAAACAAAACAATCTTCAAATCAAGCACATGCTGCATTAGCAAATGATTCATCCATTGTACTTATCGATGTTCGCACAGTAGCAGAGTTTGAAGAAGGGCATATACAAGGAAGCATCAATGTGCCTTTAGATCAACTAAGCCAAGAAATAACACGTGTTGTTTCCGATAAAAAAACCACTGTATTCTTGGTTTGTCGCAGCGGTAATCGTTCAGCACAAGCTAGTGATATCATGGCTTCACTTGGATATCAGTCGCTTGTTGATATTGGTTCTGTATTTACATGGCCAGATCCACTTGTAATTTTCAATCCATAAAGACATAAGACGCCAAGCATGAGGCGTTTTTACATTGTGGAGTATCACATTCTATATTTGACCATTGCCAAGTTGCACCTAGTGCCCAACAGGCAGCGACCATATCGATATTGGATCGAAATGAGGTTTCAATAAGCATGGGCATGTCATCGACAATTAAGCAATCTTTTGCTGTTAGATTGAATTGTGCCATTACTTCTAATAAAGGCAATCGAGCAGGTTTACGTTTGTGGGGATCATTGTCAAATCCAATGATATGATGAGGCAAAAAACCAAATAGACGCCTATAATCTCTGTTAATCATCATTGACTCAGAATAGGAGTACACCACAATCAGACCACCAGCAGCAACAAATTCTTGAAGCAGTAAAACAACATCCTCAAATGCTTCTGCTTCTTTTTGCATTACTTTTTTGCGCCACCATTTAATCTCCAATGCAATTTCATCGTTGGTGAATTGATAGATTTCTTTAAGGTAACCTTCAAATCCATAATGATTTGATAGCATAACAAAATCTTTAAATGATGGTTGACTAGCCGTTGGTCTTAGTAAACTCAATGTCTCTAAAAAGATAGGGTAATGAATGGTTTCTTGAGAATTTATCAGTGTGTCATCATGATCAAAGAATAAACACTTCTTTTTTAGAGTTTTCATGACACCATTATAACAAATTATCACGTTGCTTATGCTATAATTATTTCATGAAAAATAACAAAATAGTGATTGCTACCGGTGGTACTGGTGGTCATATTTATCCAGCGATTGCATTGGCGCAACAACTAAAAGAAAACCAGGTTGAGGTCAGTTTTATTGGGAATCAACAGAATATGGAAGCAACGATTGTTCCAAAACATGGTTTTGCTTTTTATGCCATCAAAAACAAAGGTTTAAATGGGTCTTTGTTGATGAAAATTTGGCGTATGATATCTCAAATCGGACCTACTTTTGTATGTATGGGTTTACTAAGAAAAGTAAAACCAAGTCGCGTGATTGTCTTTGGTGGCTATGTGAGTATTCCTGTAGGATTAGCTGCATACTTTAGTAGAATTCCACTGATATTGCATGAACAAAATGCCATTGCAGGTTTAGCAAATCGCGTCCTTGCACCATTTGCAACAAAGATAGCGGTTAGTTATGATCAAACTAAAAATCAATTTCCAATAAAAAAGACTGTGTTTACTGGCAATCCACGAGGAACATTATTTAAACAGTTAACTGAGAAAACATTATTTCTTGATAAAATAGGGTTTACACAGGATTTACCCCTGGTTTTAATTGTCATGGGATCACTAGGTTCTGAAACCATTAACGAACAGCTTAAAGCACTAATACCAATGACACAAAAAGGAAAATTCCAAGTCTTGATTGCAACTGGCATTCAACACTTTGAAGATTTTAAACAAACGGTTGAGTTAAATCCATATGTTTATATTACAGGACAAGTCAATCAACTAGAAGCATTATCTTATACTGATTTAATTGTTTGTCGAGGTGGTGCGACCACTGTAAGTGAAATCATTGCATCACAAATGCCTGCAATTTTCGTTCCAAGTCCATATGTTGTAAAGAATCATCAGTTTAAAAATGTAGAACCATTAATTGAGCACGAAGCGGGAATACTCTTATTAGAAAAGGATTTCAAAGCAGATGTTTTGTATCAATTAATCATTGATACATTAAACAATGACAAGTTGCTACAACAAATCAAGTCTAATTTAAAACCACTTATGAAAGTAGATGCAATTGATCATATCATTGATATCATCGAAACGATTGAGTAAATTTATGACACAACATCACACAGCACCAGTAAAGACAGTAAGCGATGCGCTAAAGCGTAAGCGAAAAAAGAAAAAAATGAGCACATTCAAGCGATGGACAAGACGTGTGGTTTTTGTTTTGGTTGTTGTTGTTTTAATGTTTGGACTTTATAAACTGGATGAATCAGATATGTTTAGAGTTAAAGCAATCACTGTTTCAAATAATACAGTTTTATCAAATGAAGAAGTTATTGAATTACTCAATATCAATATCAATGATCGTATGTGGTTGACACATGATTTTTTAAAGCAAGGTTTAGCAGAGTCTATCTATAGTATTGAATCGTTTGTTTTTTATAAAAACGACGGCATTTTAATGATTGATGTTTTAGAGAGTCGACCAGTCGGTATTAAGGGCAATGAATTATTGCTTCATAACGGTAAGTTTGCTGATATCACACCATATAATCTACACTATCGCATGACATTACCGCTTATTACTGGTTTTGATAGTAATGAACTACTCGAGCGTCTTGCTCAGAGTTTATCAGAATTAGATGTAGAGATTTTGATGATTATTGATAGTGTGCATCAGTTTGAAAGAACGTATGATCAAGCGCAATTATGGCTACTTCTTAGTGATCGTAGACAAGTTTATTCAGATTTTCGTTCGATACATTTACTCAACAATTATCCACTATTTGTTGATCAAATCACACCTGGTAATGATTGCATATTTCTTGATGCTTCTTCATTATCGGCACGTTCAGCACCATGTGAGTGAAGGTATCCTTTGACTGTCAAAAAATATCTGATATAATGAAACATGCAACAAATGGAGGTTGTTTATGGGAATTGAACGCGTAACAAACTTAGGAAAACTAAATATTTCCGAAGAAGCGATTGCATCATTAGCTGGTGGTGTTGTTTCAGAATGCTATGGTGTTGTTGGAATGGCTTCACAAAAAGTTGTTAAAGACGGCATCGCAGAATTATTAAAGAAAGACAATTATTCTAAAGGAATTGTTGTCCGTAGAACAGATAAAGGTTATGAATTAGATTTATACATCATCATTAGTTTTGGTGTGAAAATTTCTGAAGTGATTTTTGAAGTTCAAAAGAAAGTTAAATACATGCTTGAAAAAACACTCGAGCAAGATTTTGAAAAAGTTAATGTTTATGTTCAAGGCGTGAAGGTAATTGGATAATGGAAAAATTGTATAAACTCACTGGGAGCCAATTCAAAACACTTATTGAAAGCGGCGCAAATCATTTAACAAATCGGTATCAAGAAATTGATGCGCTCAATGTATTTCCAGTACCAGATGGTGATACCGGAACAAACATGAATCTTACCTTTAGTGCCGGGGTTTCAGATGCCCTTAAAGTTCATAGTGAAAAAATTTATGAAGTCGCAAAATCATTATCAAAAGGGTTGTTGATGGGTGCCCGTGGAAATTCAGGTGTTATTTTGTCGCAAATATTCAGAGGATTTTATCAGGGAATTGATAACTTGGATGAAATTGGTGCCTCAAATATGGCCGATGCTTTTGTTAAAGGGTCACAAGTTGCTTATAAAGCGGTCATGCGTCCTGTTGAAGGAACAATTTTAACAGTGCTTCGTGAAGCGGCGGATGAAAGTTTAACTTACACCAAAAAGAATCCAGATATTAGCATTAATGATTATGTTGATTTCTTTATTCAAGCAGCAGATAAATCATTGCAGAATACCCCAAATCTTTTACCGGTTTTAAAAGAAGTCGGTGTCGTTGATAGTGGTGGTGCTGGGTTTTTAGTCATCATGGAAGGGTTTCGCTATGCTTTAATTGGACAACCTGTAAAAGTTCAATTAGAGAAGAAAGCACAAGCTTCCGTTTTAGCATCATTGGAAAATGAAGAGTTTGGATATTGTACTGAATTTATTGTTCGTATTGCACCAGAAAAGATAGAATTTTTTGCAGAAGATCAATTACGTAAAGCACTGTCACGTTTAGGTGATTCAATTGTGGTTGTTCAAGATGAAGATTTAGTTAAAGTGCATGTGCATACACTCACACCTGGAGATGCTTTAAATATCGCTCAGCGTCATGGTGAATTTGTTAAATTAAAAATTGAGAATATGCAAGAACAACATGCAAATATCACAGATCACGATACAATGCATGCTCAAGCAGAACCAGAACCTGCAAAGAAATACGCGATAGTTGCTGTTGCAGCAGGTGAAGGAGTTTCTCAAGCATTTAAAGATTTACGAGTGGATGTCATCATTAGTGGTGGTCAAACCATGAATCCAGCAACAGAAGATTTTGTTGGTGTGATTGAAAATCTTAATGCTGAGCACATCTTTGTCTTACCAAATAACTCAAATATAGTTTTAGCAGCACAACAAGCTGAATCAATTCTTGAAGAAAAGAATGTTCATGTCTTAATGACCAAATCAATCCCACAAGGACTATCCGCTTGTATTATGTTTAATCCTGAAGCTGAAATTGATGAAAACTTAGCAGAAATGAACGCAGCCATTAAGCGTGTCAAATCAGGGTCAATTACATTTGCAATCAAAGATACCACAATTAATAATACACAAATCAAAGCTAACGAATTTATGGGAATCTTTGAAAAAGAAATTGTCATATCAACACAAGATAAGCAAGTTGCTATTAAAGCATTGCTGGATCGTTTGATTTCTGATGATGATGAAATCATCACAGTTGTTGCTGGTGAAGATGCTACACAAGAAGAAATTGACATGATTTATCAATACATTGAAGATAACTTTAGAGTTGAAGTTGAAGTTATTGAAGGAAAACAACCAATCTATTCATTTATTTTTGGAGTCGAATAAGGGCATAGCCCTTTTTTTATAACTCATGACACTAACCACAAAGCAAAAACAAATTATTGAAGCGTATCACGTCACACGTTTGTGTGACTTTTTGGAAGTGTATCCATTTCGATATGAAATCATTGAAGAAAGTGATGAATCATCGATTCGAGTTGATGACTTTATTGTTTTTGAAGGTTACATAGTTACAGCCATTCAATCTCGCTTTTATGCTAAAAGTAAAAGCGTATCCCGATTTCGTTTTCAAACTAAAAACAATGAATATCAAGTCACTATTTTTAATCGACCATGGCTTAAAACACCAGCTTCAGATCGCATCTGCACGTTGCTTGGCAAATACGATAAAAAGGGGAGTGTACTGGCTACAAATTTATACTTTAAACCATTGCATGAACTAGAAGGCATTCATCCTGTTTATCCTTTAAAGAATAAAATCACTCAAAAACAAATCACTTTTGTGATTAATAAAGTATTAATGTTGTGTAAACATGCAGATATCATGCATATTCCTGATGAATGGTTAGAACAAAAGAATTATATGCCCTATGTTTTAGCACAACATGAAGTTCATAAACCAACTGACCAACAAACACTAGCACATGCGATCGCGACACTTAAGTACGTTGAATTTTTTAACTATCATTTAAAACTATTGATTCATAAAGAAGCAACTGTCATGCTTTATAAAAGTAAAAAGCAATTTGATCAACTCACCATCAATAACTTCATTAATCGATTGCCTTATCGCTTGACAGTGGATCAACAACAAGTATTAGATGAAATCTTAAATGATTTACAACAAGTCAAACCAATGATGAGATTGCTGCAAGGTGATGTGGGTTCAGGAAAAACAATCATTGCGATTATTGCTGCACTTGCATCAGTTGATGCTGGCTATCAAGTGGCATTTTTAGCCCCAACTGAAATCTTAGCAACCCAACATTTAACAAGTCTTCACTTGATGATCGATGATCCTACCATTTCCATTGCTTTTTTATCATCTTCATTGACCCTAAAGCAAAAACAACACATCTACCAAGGACTTAAAAATCATACTATTGATATTCTTGTGGGAACTCATGCTATTTTTCAAGAGGTGGTCACCTTTGCAAAACTTGGTCTGGTCATCACAGATGAACAACATCGATTTGGTGTGATGCAACGCCGTGCTTTGATTAAAAAAGCAGAGGTTGTCGATGTTTTATCCATGAGTGCAACACCAATTCCAAGAACGTTAGCTTCTGCTCTTTTTAGTGACTTGGACGTGAGTACAATTGAAACGATGCCAAGTAACCGACAACCAGTTCAAACACAAATAATACATGAAAATAGCATGCGCTCAATCATGGATGATTTGATCACACAGATCAATCAAAAGCATCAAGTCTATGTGGTTTGTCCTGCGATTGATGAGCCAAGCAATAACACGCGTTCAGTGATACAAATTTATGATGCCATATCCAAAGCTTATGGCAAGCAATTCAGATTGGCGATGTTACATGGACAAATGGATGCTATTGAAAAAGAGTCAACCATGAAAGCATTCCAAGATGGTGATATCGATATGTTAGTTAGCACCACAGTTATTGAAGTAGGGATTGATGTTGCCAATGCAAGTCGTTTGGTCGTGTATGATGCCCAACAGTTTGGTTTAAGTCAATTGCATCAATTGCGTGGTCGAATCGGACGTTCTGATCTAGAAAGTATATGTTATCTACTCACAAACACTCAAGATGAAGAAGCAAAAAAGCGATTGCAAATACTTCAAAAACATGAGAGTGGGTTTGATATTGCTTATCAAGATTTACTAACACGTGGTCCTGGAGAACTGATTGGCGTTCGCCAAAGTGGTGTGCCTGCATTTAAGTTAGGGCATGTCTTTAATGATCAAACCATCTTACTTGAAGCAAAACGCGATGCTCAAATTGTACTTGAGATGCATGATGATCAAAATTGGGTCGCATATAAAAATTTAATTGAAAAACAACTGATTGAATCTAAAGTCAATCAAGATTAGTGTATAATAACAATGAGGTGAATTATGGATTTAAGGGAATATTTAACACAAAATGGCTATGTCATTGATGATTATGACATTGTCCTTGAAGCATTCACACATACATCTTATGTGAATGAGCAAAAGCAAGAGATTTCTGATAATGAACGCTTGGAACTATTAGGAGATGCGGTGTTGCAGTTGTGGGTATCAGAGAAACTGTTTCTAATAAACCCTCCATTAAGTGAAGGCCAAATGACAACAATTCGTGCAAGAATTGTAAATGAAAAATCATTGGCAAACTTTGCACGTGAACTAAAACTAAATGAACACATTCGTTTAGGTCATGGTGAAGATAAGACAGGTGGTCGCAATCGCGATTCTGTTTTGGCTGATTTAATGGAAGCTTTCTTAGGTGCATTATTTTTACAGAAAAGCAAAAACAATGTCACGATATGTTTAAGTAAAATCATTAACCCTCAATTGCATGATTTGGTGGTAGCGGATAGTGATGATTATAAGACACGATTACAAGAATATGTGCAATCAGATACTCGAAAAACAGTGGTGTATGAAGTGATTCATTCAAAAGGACCTTCTAATGCACCTACTTTTGATGTCATTGTGAAACTTGATGATCTTGTTTTAGGTAAAGGAACTGGTAATAGTAAAAAGAAAGCAGAACAAGAAGCAGCAAGAGATGCTTTTACAAAACTTGTTCGATAATGAATAAAACCATGGCAACGTATAATCAAATCGTCAGTAAAGAAGCTTTAAATGATTCGATTTTTAAACTGCAGATTCGTGTTAATCAGTGGGCAAAACATGTAGAAGCTGGACAGTTTTTAATGATACGCATTGAACCAAAAGGGGAGCGATTTCCCTTGACAATCACAGAGACTATAGATGATTGTGTGGTTGTCATTTTTAAAGTAATTGGTTATTCAACAAAACAATTATCACAGTGTGAGATCAATGACACACTGTATGAAGTGCTAGGTCCATTAGGACAACCCTACCCACTTGATCACATAGCAACCATGGTTGTAATTGGGGGTGGCGTTGGTAATGCCATCACTTATGCTATGGCAAAACATTTGCATCAACAAGGCATTTCAATTACATATATTGGCGGTTTTAAATCTGAACAAGAAAGTTTTTATCTTAATGAAATACAAGCAATTAGTCATCAACAACTGTTTATGTTTGATCAACCCAGTGCGCTAGGATTAACAGGCAATGTTATAGATGGTTTAAACCATTTGGCTAAATCACAGACCATAACACATATTTTCACTGCTGGTCCATTACCGATGATGCAAGCTGTTGTTGAATTTGCAAAATCTCATCATGCTCAAGTTGTGGTGAGTTTAAACCCGATCATGGTCGATGGCATTGGTATGTGTGGTGGTTGTCGTGTTGATATTGATTCAAAAGTAAAATTTGCATGTGTTGATGGGCCGGAGTTTGATGGATTGCTTGTTGATTTTAAACAACTCATCAAACGAAACAAAACTTATCAAAAACACGCATGTGTTTTAGAGAAACATCATGAATAAACGCATACACATGCCAACGTGCGATGTGCAACAAAGAATCAATAGTTATCAAGAAGTCAATTTAGGACTTGATGCACACGCTATGATGCTTGAAGCAAATCGGTGTTTACAATGTAAACATCAGCCTTGTGTCAAGGGATGCCCCGTAGGTGTGGATATTCCAGGGTTTATCGAACAATTAAAACAACAAAACATCAATCAAGCTCTTTCATTAATCACACAAGATAATCCTTTACCTTCAGTGTGTGGACGTGTGTGTCCACAAGAAGTGCAATGTGAAGCACAATGCGTATTTGCTAAGAGTGGACAACCAATTGCCATTGGTTATCTTGAGCGTTATGTTGGTGATCATGGTCATATTAAGTTTATGAGCCAACCAAAAAGTGAAGCTAAAATAGCAGTTGTTGGAGGTGGTCCGGCGGGACTATCGTGTGCCATGACATTGGCACAACACGCATTTGATGTTACGATATTTGATACATGGGATAAACTTGGAGGTGTCTTGTATTATGGGATTCCTGAGTTTCGATTACCCAATGATGTGGTAGCAAAAGAAGTCAATCGGCTACTGGATATTGGCGTAAGGTTTGAAAAAAATATGATTGTCGGTGTATCCATTACCATTGAAGATTTGTTTAATCAAGGATACCAAGCCATTTTTTTAGCAACAGGAGCAGGACTACCGAGTATGTTATCCATTGAAAATATGGATGCCATTGGTGTGTTTTCAGCAAATGAGTATTTGACACGATTAAACGTGTTTCATGCCAATCAAAAAGAAGCAATCACACCGCTTTATCAAGGTAAAAAAGTGATTGTTATTGGTGGGGGAAACGTTGCTATAGATGCTGCTCGAAGTGCACTACGACAACAAGCAAATGTGACCATCGCCTATCGTCGCACCCAAGAGGACATGCCCGCTCGTATCGAAGAAATCCATCATGCACTAGAAGAAGGGGTCAAGATAAGACCTTTGATGAATCCGTTAAAGATTATCACTGATTCAAAAGGTTATGTCTCACACATGGAATTTTCAGTCAATCGTGTCGATGGTGTTGATCAAAAAGGACGTTCAAACATTGTATCAGATGATACGCAATCGAATATTGTTTTAGAAGCAGATATGATCATCATTGCTGTAGGAACACAACCCAATAAACTACTACAGAAGTTAAAGGGGAAACTTGAAGTGGACCGCTATGGCTGTATTGTGGTTGATGACTTGATGCTAACAAGCATGCCACATGTTTATGCAGGTGGTGATGCTGTGCTTGGTGCAGCAACCGTGATTCTCGCACTTGGACATGGCAAGCAAGCAGCACTAAATATCATCAAACGATACGAAAAATAGATAGGAATATGTTATGATGTTTTTTGTTTAGATAGGAAGGTTATTTGTGAGTCAATTCAATCTGGAAAAATTTATATCATCTTGTCAGATCCATCCAACGTTTTTAGATGAGTTAAAAACCATGACCATCACCAAAGTTGAAATTAACAAAACCGATGGAAGCATGGTCTTTTATATTGAAAACCAGCAGCCAATATCATACCAATTGTATGTGGAACTATTAGAAAAGCTTAAATCATTTTTTAATCACGATATTTGCATAAAAAATTCTTTTCAATCATCATTAAATGATTTTAAGGAATGTTCGCTCTGGATGAACATGGCATTAAGTGAAGTATCACTTGCGATGATTCAACCATTTTATAAGCTAGATCATGACCAAATCATTGCCATTGTAAACGATCATATCCAGCATGAGAAACTTTTATCAAAAAAGAGTGCAATCGAAGCAATACTTAAAGATATAGGCTATCATGTATCATTGAATGTGCAGATTGCCAAACAACAAACAGACCTTAAAGAAGTTAAATATCAAAAAACCATATCGAAACCAATGGCTGCAGATAAAAAACCAGTGCGTCGCTCAAAACAGCCAATCATCACAACAACAATCTCACAATTAGAGGAATCCATGTCAAATGTTGCGGTTTCTGGCTATGTGTCAACCATCGAATCACGAGCAATCAATGGTAATGATCAGATGATTCAAACCTTTGTTTTATCAGATGGTGATGATGCCATTATGGCAAAGCGGTTTTTAAAAGGAAGCAAGCAAATTGAAGAATCAAACAAACTTGTAGATGATGCGTATGTTATGTGTATTGGCAATGTTCAATTTGATAAATTTAAACGAGAAATTGGATTAGTCGCCAATCAAGTGGTCATTGAATCAAGTCATAGTTTTAGACCAGATGATGCTATAAAAAAACGCGTTGAATTTCATACTCATACTAAGATGAGTGAAATGGATGGTGTCAGTGATGTCAGCACAATCATTGAACAAGCCATGGTTTTTAATCATCGTGGTATAGCGATTACTGATCATCATAATGTTCAAGCGTTTCCAAAAGCCGAATCAGCGCTTAAACAATTAAAGAAGAAATACAACAATGATGATTTTAAACTTGTGTATGGCGTTGAGATGAACATGGTTGAAGATCAACCTGCAATTGTACTTAACCCAACTCAGACCCCCTTAAAAGAAGCAACGTATGTTATTTTTGACCTTGAGACAACTGGTTTATCCGCTCAATACGATCACATCATTGAATTTGGTGCAATTAAAGTCAACCAACATGAAATCATAGATGAATTTTTTACATTTGTTAAACCACCGGTAGCGATTCCATCTTTTATATCAAGCAAAACAAACATCACCGACAACGATGTCAAAGATGCACCAACGATTGATTCATTGTTTGATCAGATCCAGCAATTTACCAAAGACTGTGTGTTGGTGGCTCATAATGCTAAATTTGATGTGGGCTTTTTAAATGAACTTGCTTTAAAACTTTCTAAACCTCGATTTGAACAAACCGTGATTGATACTTTAGAACTTTCACGTGTCTTATTAATTGATCGTAAATCATTTAAATTAGGACGGGTTGCACGTGCATTCTCGATTGCCTATGATGAAGATGTTGCTCACAGAGCAGATTATGATGTTAAAGTGACTCATCAAGTATTTATGCAATTATTAAGTTTAAGCTATCAAAATGGCTGTCATACCA
>CAYGIY010000031.1:0-11783 GCA_964350055.1 uncultured Erysipelothrix sp. | reverse complement strand
CTATTTATTGAGTGTTGTTTCTAATAGTTCGTAAAAATTTTGATAATTCTTATTATTTTTAGTGATAATTGAAAGTCTAAACAGTATTCTAGCTCTTGTTTTCTTATACCATAATTTCTAAGACAATACGATCAATTGGTTTTTATTCACAACACTCATACGATAATCACACGCTTGTTTGAGTAGTTGCATCAAAAAAAAAAAGAAGTGAGAAACACTTCTCCATTTACTAATGAAGTTATCTTGATTGGATTGTACATCATTGTCAGTAAAGATTATTAAATGCAGCTGTTTTATTGCATTTATGACAGATTGTTTGATTTTTCGCTATTTCACTTATTCAACCACAAACTACTCATGATATGCCAATCCCAATTGTAAATTATGCAATTGTTTTTTTGCATCCTGTAAATGAGAAGATGCTAATAATAGTCGTGTTTCCATACTGAGTGGTTGATTATCTTGATCAACCAGTGCTACACCGCCAAAAACAGGTTTTGTTTTCCAGTTTTTAGCATGTCTAAACTCATCCACTTCACGATAAAGATAAGGCACTGGCAAAAAGCCACTGGCAAAAATAGTATAGAAGCCTTCTGGTGAATACACATCATCAACAAGTGATTCAATGGCTGTGATCAGTTGCTTTGATTGCGATATCATGTGGTTGGTTTTTAAAAGCACTTCAGGATGTTGACTCATATCTGCTATATGGCCTTGTTTGCGTAAGTTTCTATAACTGGCAATAGCAGCTTGTGTAATCTTTGAGCTTTCAATGATGACTTCAGGTGTAGCTAAAAAAGACGCTTCTGAATAGCTAACCACATGAATCAGTGGTGGTGAATAGTCATTAGCAGGATCAATATCATCCATCATGGCACTGATGGCTGCAAGTTGTATTTTAGCTTGATGTAAATCAGGCTTAAAATAATCCAGACCAGCACGAGGTTGCAGGATAACATTAAAGTGATCATCTTCAAGTGTCTTTAATAGTGCCAACATGGCTCGTGATTTTGCCAAGTCATGAATACCCCAAGTAACCCGTGGGGTGTTGAGCATGTTTTGACAAATAAAGGTTTGGACACCTTTTGATTTAGCAAGTTTAGCAGCTAGATAATTGGATACCAAATAGGTAATATCATCTGCTCCACGAAAAGCAAAGTGATGCGAAACATTCGCTTCAAATGGTTTATTGACCAACCCTAAGTAGCTGATTGTTTCAATGTGTTGTTTTAAGTTGGTGTATAAATCATAAGGTCCACGCTCATCAAGTTTATTAAACCACCATAGTGACAACGCATGCCAACAACTATAAATGGTTTGATCATACATTTTTGCCAGTTGTGGGATATGGCGTGTCCCAGCATATGTTCTTACTAGCATCGGACGTGATGCGCGGTAGATTTCTTCAAATTCACTTGGTGTTTGAATGGGCACACCACCCCCATTGGGTAAGCCTGTCCAGTCTTGATTAAAGTGTGATTGTGTGAGTTGTGATGACCCAATAGACAAAATATCCAAAGAGCCATCTTGTGCCAATGTCTTTAGCCAGTCTTTGAATTGATCAAGTGATTCACGTTTGCTAGCTTTTGAATCATAAGGCCCCACATGGGCTCTTAGAAGCGGCATGGTGCTTTGTTGTTGATTGGCTTTGATACGCTTTAAGATGCCATCTTTAATGCTACCAGCCTCAGGATATCGCCACTGACGGGATGCATTGAAGGTTGTGTGTTGATTGGATTCAATCAATTGTTTGCCAAAAGATAATAGTGTTTGATCATACTGATGGCTTTGCATCAAATCTTGTGGAATATGATTGACACCTAGTTTTTGTAGTGTTTCTATCATGGATTCTCCACCCATAAAAGTCACAACAAACTCACCAAATTGTGATTTTATTTGCTGACATGCCAAAGGTAGTCCAGCAAAGAAGATTTTCTCAATGGGACCACCTTGATAAAACATGAGTTGATGCACTTTAAAAGCTTCTAAAAAATAACCAACAAGATTAACCGCATCATCCTCATCCAAACGATAACTAAACCCCACATAATCGATGTGGTGTTTAATAATCCAATCCATGACAAGCCCACGGCGTGTTTCATGTTTGTAATCATGCGCTGCTGCACCAACTCGTTCATCTGCTACCACCACGTGTTGGTTACATTCTTCTAAAATATCAACAACAGCCATCATACCCAGCGTATGGGCATCGTTGGTTGGTTTAATAAATCCATATGTCTTCTTAAATACTGTCATAGGCAGCCTCTGATTGAATAATATCATCTAGAATTTGGTTTTGATGAGTCACAGACAAGGACTCTAAGTTGCGTCCATGCAAGCGAAAATCAACATCAAGCATGGTACAAGCCAAATCGATTAGTAAGGTTGTGTGTTTCATCAGTAACCCGAGTTTTAATCCAATCGCTTCAAGTGGGACGAGTCCATATGGGACATCCTCAAACAAGTAGCGATGTCTTAATGAAGTTGGTGCATAAATATGATGATACGCTTCTGTGTTTTGAATGCAATCATACAACGTATCACCCTCAACATGGTAGGTTTGTTTTAGCCACGTTTTTGTTGAAACTACAGGACTACCCAACGCATAAGAAACAGCAACCCGTTCAAAGTCAAGTTTCTCAAGAAAATGACTGATCGATGGTGTGATTCCTTCATGATAATATTTATATGATGTATGATCATTTTCTGTCCAACCACTATTTAAAAGTAGTGGTGCACAATGGAGCATCATCCCCACATTACCAATTGAGGTTTGTACCAGCGACTTTGCTGGTTGAAGTTGATTTGAGATGCATTTTGGTATATAACTCATCAGCCAATCAATCTTACTCATATCTGTACATGCAATAAGCACATCATCTTTTAATGATAAAATATCAACCCGATCATCACTCACCTTACGGCATGTGTAAACCGTGGATTGTGTTTCTGCAATCAGTGGACACCAAGGTTGATCAAGCATAAACTCACTCATAAATTCAATCGCACCAAAGGTACGTCCAGGATTTAATATAATGGGAACATCTTGATTTAAGCAACCAGCCAATAAATGAGCTAACTCTTTATGAGCAAATGCAGGTGTTGTAATCAAGATTAGTTCTGTGTCTTTAAGTGCTTCTATTAAATCGGTCGTGGCACAAACAAGTGGTGCCCGTCCGTTGATAATTCCTTGAAAATCGACCATGAGCGTTTTAGTGATTGTTTTAATGGTTTCATAAGATCGATTCCACAATAAAACATCATGTCCTTCGTGCCCTAAATAGGCACACATTGCCAATCCTAAGTTTCCTGCTCCTATTACTGTTATGCGCATTGAACCACCTCATTTTCTACTTAACCTAATGTTATGACTTACACCTTATATTATAAAGTATTTCAGTGTGACAAACTACCATATTCACATGATTACAAGCATTGATGATCATCGTCATAAAAAGCAACAAAGACGATGTGACTCGTCTTTGTTGATGGATAATCATTAGCATAAATCAATGTACTATTGATCTAGTTTGTTTTAGCATAAGCTTCCTAGGTTTATTTTAAATAATCAAACTTGTCAGGATTGGTTATAAAATGTGCATACAAAGGAATTGGTTCAACAGGATTATGCCAAGGCAATTCATCAACAGTCGTGTAAATGATTTCTTTTACACAATCCTTATAAGCCACATTTTCTCTAAAAACCACGTTACCTGTTTGATTTTTAAGTGCATATAGTGGCGCACCTTGTTTCTCTTTTAAGTGAGTGTAATCATTATTTGCGCCTTCGATGATTAAATCACCAAAGATAAATGGTTCATTGCTGGTGTTGATGGATAAGTGATAGTATTCAGGTGGCACAATAAAATAATCACCAGGTTTAGTCTTGATCATAATGATTTGCAACAAATCACCCTCATACTTAAATAACTCAAAATAACCTTCTCCTGAAAGTATTTCATAAGCTTCAATATGTCGCGCCTTCTTCATCTTTTGATACCCATGAATATGGCCATGTGCTTTGATAAACTCACCATTGATTAATGTGTCCAATAGCACGGTATACTCATACTTTATGTTGTGTTGTTTAAAAAAATCTTTGTGTTGTTTTCGATAAATGCCATTATACATAAAATACAACGGCAGTTCATCTTCATAACCACTTGCATCTAAAAATAATGACCTCATATCTTTAAGATGTCTTACACTAATCTCATCAATTATGATGTCATCTGATACGTGCAGTTGATTGGTTTGATCATCAAAAACAGATGGAATTGAACTTCTATTTGAAAAATCGATTTTCATTTTAGTACCCTCATCTTGTGTTAACCTTTTCACTCAATTATCATTTTATCACACCATAAAGAAAGCGTTCCCTTTTTTTGAAAACGCTTTTCTATTTTTTAATTAAACTTCGAGCATGTTCTGAGCTATAAATGAGTATGCCACTCACCACAAACCAACCAAGGGCAATCAAAATACTCACACCGAGAGCACTTTCGATAATCTCAGCAAGCAATAGGTTAAAAAATCGAGGTCGTATTTGAATCCGTTCATAAAACCGTGAGACATACAGTGGTACCAATAGCACCAGTGACATCAACCCAGCCGCTGAAGTGGTATGACTGATCATGCGTAACCCACGGTGCTTGTTTTGATACAAACGCATCAACATCCACAAAATAACACCAGCAAAAACAAGCAAACCAGATAATGCGATCCAAAAGACACGATCAAATATTTCCTTGACATCCACGAAGTTTTTAAACAGTGGCACTTGCATGATCCGTGTGTAGTCTTTGACTAGTGCTTGGGTTAATTCATCAATCCCTGCTTCTACTTCAATCGTCAGTGTGATGTTATGATCTTTGGCATAGTCAATTAAATGCGCCTTGATATCATCTTCAAGCTCCTCTACAAAAAAATCTGGTGTTTGTCTATCAAACAACATTCGTGTTGAACCAAAGATGTCTTCCTTCATTTTCGCTTGGGTAAATGGTTCATTTAAATAATCAGCATCCACACCATACAGGATAGCCTTTGACTCAACAACTTCCATAAAATATTCTTGAACATAAAAAGCATAGTCAACATCTTCAATTTGTTCAATGATGAAGTTTTCAAAGAAAATGGTTGTTTTAAGTGACACAAGCAGTCCACTTGCAGTAAGGACTACGCTTAATACAAGCGCTAAGATGATGGCTAAGCCATCTCGGACATTGGTGCTAAGTCGTTTCATATTCACCTCACATCCGGCCCGCTAATGCGGCGTGCATAAACAAAGTATCGATCGTAGTTGCGTGTTGATAAAGTAGTGAACGGATAACATGTGTATAAAATCAACTCTTCTTCATCTTTGCCTAAATCAAAAGCATCTGTATAAGGGTATGTCTTGACACCATAGTCAAAGACAAGATACTGATACTTCCCATAATTGGTTTTAATGGTCACCAAATCACCCACTTCTAGAAACTGGATTTCATAAAACATGGACAAGTTATGTCCTGATAACATGATTGGTTTATTAAATCCTGGCATAAAACTACCCGCATATTGGCCAACACCACGCAATAAAATGCGATCATTATCACCCCAAAACACATTGCGTGACCAGTTGAGGTGTTCTATTTCTAGCTTGGCATAATGTTGCCCCACATAGGGCATCACCACTTCCGATAGTGGCACACGATTACGCTCTATGAAGTCTTTGTCTTCATAGATCGATGACACATCATCTAAAAAATCAATGGAAGAACTAGAAATGATGCGTGAAGACACGCTTAATCCTAAATCCACCACTGGCTTAAATGCTAAATATAATATTAATAATCCAAAAAAAGAAAAGAATAAGGGCATGGTTAAATAAGCTCTTATTCTTTTTGATAGTCGAATGTTTTTCATAAATGCCTAAGCTTGATTAAAATAACCTTTTTTATGTCCAACCACAAAGCTTGCTCCTACAAGAAGCATTAAACCTGCTAGGATAACCCAAGTCATGGTTAAGTCATTGGCTGTATCTTTAATTACTGTTGAATCATCACCAACTACACTTTGTGCTAAAACAGCACCATCGGCATTTAAGATGGAGGCAATGTTGGTGTCAAAGTCATAACTAAATGTTAACTCAACAGACTCAATCGCTGCAACTGCTGCTTCTGCAATCGCAACCACCGCTAATTTATCACTATTTGATAAGTCTGAGAAGTTTTGTGCTTTTGCTGCTTGGGCAATGACAATGATTTCATCAATTGCTGCAAGCAAACCATTGACATCTTCTTCTGTTAGATCAATTTCATCTCTCATAAAGAAGTTTTTAGCTAGATTAATTTCTTCAACCGCCAATACCACGGTCTCACCATCAATCACAGCCCCTGTTGTAAACTTGTCAATCAGCTTTTGTTCGTGTACGTTAATATCGGTTGCAGCCATAACACCAGATGCAAACACAAGAGCAAGTGCCATTGTTGTCAGTAAAGCGAGTAATTTTTTCATGTTGTTTCCCCCATTTTTGAGTTTTGAATACATGTATATATATAAACATAGTATAAGCTCACCAAAGTGATGTCAAGTATAACAGCAATAAACTTCTTGTTATAAATACTTTAAGTGTTTTATAGGAGCAAGAATCAAAAAAGCGACTATTTACGCCACTTATTCGTGTTATTTAGATTTAAAGAAATGACCCATAAAATGTGCCTTATGATGAGCAGAAACAAGGTCTTGATTTGTAAGGACACGATGTGGGTTTTCATGATGGAGTAGATCTGCCATCGTAGTCGATACATTTTTACTCACCCATCGATAACTATCATCCAAACGCAACACCCGTGATCCTTTAATTGCATGGGCATCACTGGCAACCACATGACAATAATTGTTTTTAATCAGTTGCCGTGCAATCTGTCCGATCAATTTTGTTTCCAACATCAAGATGCTTGTACGGTTAATTTGCAAATGTGCGCCTCGTTTTATCCAGGTTGAACACATATCAAGCGCTTGACTGACTGAATCAAAATACCGTTCCACATGAGCAATCAACACCTTTTTGTTTTGAAGCAGCAACATATCAATAGCATCCAACATTAAACGTGGATCTTGATCTGTTGGTGGATTCCTTTTTGAAAACCGCTGCTCAATCAATAACCAATCCGTATCTTGATAGCACACATACTCTTGTGCTTCTAATGCAATCATGGCTTTAGGGGTCACCATAAATTCACTGCCATATGAAATACAAATGGGTACATCATGATCTGATGCCAACTGCTGTAGCTTATGCGTTGCCTCTATAATTTCTGTCTCATTAAAAACAAAACGACCATAAGGCTGTATATGAGGGGTCACCGCTATTGCAGTAATGCCACTTTTATAAGCCATGGTCAGTTGTTTTAATGCATCCTCTTTACTTTTTAAACCATCGTCCATGTCCCATAACGTATGGCTATGGATATCAAAAAGGTTGTTCATCTGAAAAAAAGATCTCTCCTAACACTGGTATATGAAGTTGTTGCTCTGCATCTGCTTTATTATGAATGGTACGATCAAGTACCATTTTTAAAAAGGCAATCCCAATACCCAACATCAAGCCTAATATCGCACCTATCATCGTATTTAACGTACGATTTGGAGCAACTGGTGTTCCATATGCCACTGCAACATCAATAATCCGCAAATTATCAATGGTCATGGTACGACTCACTTCACTTATAAACACCGTTACCAAACGATTGGTTAAACGCGCTGATAACTCTGGGTTGGTTGTTCTGGTGGTAAACTTGATGATTTGTGTATCGCCAATACCCGAAACACTAATTGCATTACGAATAAAGTTCATGGATACATCATCATTGGAAAAGAACGGTTGCACTTGTGATAACACGACGTTGCTTTTGGCAAGTTCGGTGTAAGTACTCACCAAGCGTTGATTCACATTCAACTCATTGATGTTTAGATTACCATCTTGAACATTTGGTTGAATATAAACGGTTGAATAACTTTCATAAGTAGGTTCTACTAAAAAAGTACTCCAACCAAAGGACAAAGCTGCACCTAAAATAAAGAACACTAAAATTAACCGTACATTTTTTAATAACACCTCAAACAATTGAAACAAATCAATTTCTTGTTCTAATTGTTGGTTTTGTTTCTCTTCCATCATAAGTTTCCCCCCATGTCTTTTCATTTTATCACAACCAGACAACTTCCGACAAGCAAACAAGCTCACAATCCCCTGTTTTCTTTACTTTCATTGGGTGGGTTGGTATAATCTTTTCAAGTGGAGGGAACACAATGCCAAATATAGACTTGGTGACACTAAAGCCAAATCCAAAAACAAAAAAAGGATATAAAATCGATTATGCTGAAGCTTATCGCAGCTTACGAACAAATCTTGAATTTTCATCATTCAATTTAGAACTACAGGTCATTGCACTCACCAGTGCATCCAAAGAAGAAGGTAAATCAACAACCTCAGCCAATCTAGCTGTTGTCATGGCTAATCATGATGAACGAGTACTACTGGTTGATTGCGACTTTCGGCTACCAAGTCAACATCGAATCTTTAAACTAAGCAATCAAATTGGGTTATCATCTGCCCTATTAGACTTTGAATCCAAAGACTTCAATATTACCAAACACATGTACTTAATTGAGCACTCTCAAATTAAGAATAAACTCTTTATCATGCCATCAGGACCAATCGTCCCAAACCCATCAGAAGTACTATCTTCTAAACGCTTCTTTGCTTTAATCAAATACCTTAGACCTTACTTTGATCGCATCATCATTGATAGCCCACCGGTACTTCCTGTCTCTGAGACCATTCCTATTGGCATACAAGCCGATGGTGTCCTGTTCTGTGTTGCTTCTGAGCAAACCAAGAAAGACCACGCCAAAGAAGCTGTATCACGTCTACAACGTGCCAATGTCAATGTCATCGGTAGTGTCATCACCATGCTTAAAGAACCAAGTAGTGGCTACTACAATAACTACTATGGTAAAGAAACAAGCAAGCGTACAAAGAAATAAACTGACCCAAGAAACTGGACGATCTAGAGTAAACTTATAAGGACTGAGTTTTGTAATGAACAGGACTCAGTCCTTTTAATTTTGTTTTAATCCCCTCGATATTTTAATAATGAATATTGTCTTTTATTGCTATAATGAAAATATTGTTTGCTTATACTAGTTCTCTTGATCACTTTGTATGTTTAATCCCTCATTTGGTTACCTTTGATTTTAATGTTCATGCCAACATAAGCACTAATTACTGAAATAACTAGTAGCTTCACAAATGATTTGAAAGAGCTTCTTACTGAATACAACTATAGACTTGTCACTTCTGCTAGAACACTGGCTCTTAAACAGGAACAAGACTTTTTTTTAGCCCTAATACCGGAGCGATTACTGTATTTACTCATTAGCAATCCTAACATTAGTCATCTAATTATCGATGAAGCTCACAAAACATACGAAGGTCAGTCATAGTGCATTTTACTATAAGGTTGTTGATTTGCTGAGTCGACGTGATAAGAAGTCGAATATGATCTTTGCTTCACCGAATATCCCAAACCCAGAAACTTACCTGAAGCTTATCCCTGATGTTGGTATAGGCTTGGAGCAAATATTGACGACAACTTTTACACCGGTAACCCAATTAAAGTATTTGATTGACTTTCCTCAAAAAGAGATATTGCAGTATAACCCTTACACCGATCATTTTACCAATGTAGCCACTATGAAAGATTCAGCTACGTTCATCGGCATCTTATCAAGAATTGGATCCGAGTCTCAAAATATCGTCTATAGCAGCTCAATGTACAAAGCGTTGGTGCCTGAACACGAATTTGCCGATACTAAAAATCCCATTGAAAATAAGGATATTCAAGCTATTTCACGGATTATTAAACATGAAGTGCATAGCGATTACAACCTTGATGACCTTATTACTAAAGGTGTTGCATACCATATTAACTACTTGACCTCTTCCATTAGGCTACGCATTGAGGAGCTATTTATGGTCGGTCTAATAAAGGCCATGTTTGGAAAGAGTTCTCACACTTACTGGTCGATGATACTGAATCGAGAATTATTGAGGCTTTTGCTGCCAAAGAAGAAGTACCTGATGATGATATAAGTGTATCCGTTGATCAAACGGCAAACCTTACTACTGCCATTGCAAGGGGATTGAAGTATCCGGAACTTGATTCAAAGGGAAACGTTGATTATTCAAAATTGATAGTTTTTCTTGAAAAACTGTGTAGGATTTTTAAGTGGGAAATATATGAGTCCTCCACTCTTGGATTTGTTAGTAAAGATGGGACTTATGGAAAATTGAGATGGTATGCCGTTATCCTTTCCCAATGGATCAAAGGAACAGGTCTGAGCTTTATTATGGAGCAGTCTCTAGATTATAAGAGACAAAACCATGGATCTGTAGTTATGATTAACTTTAAACCTGTGACTAATAATGATTCCCTCGAGCACAGAAACATTGTGATTTTTGATACTCTTCAGGTAATTGAGAGTGTTGTTCTGTTTAGTATTTCAAATTACTTTTTGAAGTTTTCGATCGAATATAAACGCTTCCAAGAACTAGAGTCATTCCTTAATGACTGGTATGAATATGTTGAATACGATACAACAAACCCGCTGTCGATCATGCTTCAAAGAAATAATTTTTCTAGAGAAACCTCGACCTATATTAGAAAAAACAGAGAAAAATATGTGATTCTGACATCTGATAGAGAAATAAAATTCCACCGCTCATTACTTGAGTGTGATGACATCAGTGTCCAGAAAGAAGTGGCCGATGTTCAATACAACGTGCCGGAATTGTTTGTTGAGTAAAAAAAGACCATGACCAGCAGCTGCAAAACTGCCAATCATGGTCTTCTAATATAATTTTATGATATTAACTATCATTCTCATTGTTCACATATCTTCACCTTTATGATGCAACAGCCATCTAAACAAATCAATCTTCCTAGCTATTATGCTTAGTCAATTTAAGCATTGCAAAACCCAAATAGCTAAATATCGCAATTAATTCACTAACAAACAAAACTAATAACGTCAATCTTGTTGCTGAGTCATCATAATAATTTAACGGATATGGCAATAGAAAACTAGGTATTATTATTCCAACGGTACAAGCATAAATTAGCACAGCTAATCCGCCCCATAATCCAGAGATCTTTCCGTAACCTTTAGCATATCATCTTCTGCGCTTCTTAGAGCTTTCAGAACCTTAATGTCATCTTCTAAAGCCTTCACTTTGCTGACATTTGCCTTATACTCTTGTGTTGAAAGTATTGGTTTAAAGTTGCCGCGATCGGAAACAGAACTAATTAAATTTGAGTATGGGAAACTTGATTGTTGCTGAGGAGTATGACTTAAAACCAAATCATATATTAGTTCATGCCAGCTCCTATCTTCACTAATCTTTATTTCATTATCGCGAGTAAACTCATTAAACTCTGATGGAAGTGAATAACTGTCATCTGTTGACTCTATTCTCATTAGAATAAATTTGAAAATTTCAGCCACCCTAGCTAACGTTATTTCAATTACATCCCGTTCTAAATTGATAGTATTATCTTCTTCCAAGATGCTTTCCAAAAATTTATCATTAAAAAGTATATCTTCAGCATATTCTCGAACAAAATCATCAATATCCTCATCTTGCACTACATGTTTTGCTGATTCATACAAAGTGTTCTTTATGTCTAATTCTTTATCAATCTCTTTAATTTTTTTCAATTTCTCATTTTTTTCACTAG
>CAYGIY010000030.1:0-11837 GCA_964350055.1 uncultured Erysipelothrix sp. | reverse complement strand
ATACCAATCATTAAAAATACTAGACTCATTAAAGTAAGAATAATAACTTCACTGTCACCTAAAAGTACTTGCACATGCTTAACAAAACTAGCATAATTTTCTGGGTTCAAACCAACCTTAAACATGAATCGATACAACCCTTCCCCTTGATCATATATGAATCTTCCAACTAACCAAAACAAAAACATACTACACCAAATTGCCATTTGAGAAAGTACAGTAATCCATCCAATAATTATTTTCCCCATAAAATGCTCTTTGTATGAAATTGATGTAAGCATCATTTCTAACATATTTGTTGTTTTTTCGCTTACTACCTCACTTGCAACTGTTGATGAAAAGCCAAGCATGATGAAATATATCATCGTAATTATGACAAATCCACTTTCGCCTTTAGTGATTATTTCACTTTCAAAGTTTACATTAGGAAATAGAATGTAATCTATACTTTCCATTAAATCTTCACTAATAAACTGGTAGTGATGCGTTCTATGATAGATTTCGATCCATGACAAGACATTTTGTTTATCTTGTTTATTGATTGTTTGGTCAACAGATACATGATACATTCCATCAGCTTCTGCAATGACAATATTTGCATGTTCAGGATGATCAACTATATAATATTTTGTATCATCGAAATTGAAGTAAGTTGCCATCTCGTTTGGCATGTTAACTTTGGTTTGAGAGAATAAATTTGGAAGAAGCAACGTTGTTAAGTGATCTGAGAATAAAACCGCACCAAAAATGATGAATATCGTACACATCATAAAAATCATCATTGGATTAAGCAATTTCCGCTTAAGTGAGAATTTAATTAATGCTTTCATCAATATTCAGTAAATCATGAAGTGTCAAAGATGCTATTTTAACCGTTCTGTGATCTCTTTCTTTCATTATTTCATTTATCAACTGAATGCTTTGCTTTTCATTTGAAAGTAAATAATGCGTTAAATTTCCATCAACCGTAACATGATTAATCCCTTTTTCGTTTCGATAGCTCATATAAGGATCATTGCTAATTGTTATTGTTTGATGGTTTGTTGTGTCTCTAATGTCGCATATGGTACCTTGTATGATGACTTTCGCATTTTTAAGTACAAGTAGATAATCACACAAATGTTCAATTTCCTCAAAACGATGACTAGATAACAAAATACATTTTCCTTGTTTTTTTAGTTCAATGAGAATTTTTTGAAATAATCTGGTGTTATCTAAATCTAATCCACTAAATGGCTCATCAAGAATAATAATGTCGGGGTTATGAATTAAGCTACAGATTAATTGAATTTTTTGTTGATTCCCTTTGGAGCATTGTTTCAGTTTTTTACCCCCAAGATTCTTGCATTTTAGCTCATTAAACCAGTATTCCATTTGTTCGACTCTATTTGCTACTGTCATACCCTTTAATTCGCCAATGAAATCAATTAAGTCTTTTGTTTTTAAATCTGAAATCACACTTCTATTCTCAGGTAAGTAACCTAATAGGTCGCTTCTTTTTTTGTCTTTGCTTGTTCTTATTTCTCCTGAATCAGGTGAAATCAATCCTAAAATCACTTTAAAGAGAGTCGATTTACCACTCCCATTATGACCAACAACTGCACATATTTGTCCTTTATTCAAACTAAAAGTTACATCTGAAATTCCCTGTTCTTTGTTGTATAGTTTCACTATATTTTTAACTTGTAACATAACCACCTCACATGATTATATGAAATGTGGTGTTTAGTTCCTAAAAAAAACAAGCAATTTAGCTTGTTATTGTTTCTTTTCTTCTGGTCTTAATAAACTCATGTTTACATGACAATATCCTTGAGGGTTCTTTATTAAATATAATTGATGATAATCCTCAGCTTGGATGAAATTATGAAGTGGTTCAACTTCAACAACTATTTGATCACGATACTCTTTTTGCTTAGTTTCGATATAAGCCTTTATAATTGATGTATCTTCATCAAAAATCGTATAAACACCTGTCCGATATTGATGGCCGATATCATTCCCCTGACGATTGAGTAATGTTGGATTTATAATTCTAAACAAGTGTTCCAATATTTTTTCTAGTGATATTTCTTCAGAATTGTATTTTAACCAAACCACTTCTACATGCCCTGTTTTTCCATTGCACACCTCTTGGTAAGTTGCATTTGCCTTATGTCCTTGTGAGTAACCTGATTTTGTGTCAATTATTCCTTTTGCACGCCTAAAATATTCTTCAACACCCCAAAAACAACCTCCTGCTACGACAATCTCTCTCATAATTCCTCCCTTTTAAGAAGTATTTTTATCACTTCATATCCACATGCTAAACCTGCTGCCATCGGCACAAAAGAACTACTTGAAGGTGGCATTGCTTCTTTTAGAATTGAGCTTTCCTTAATTTTTTTCGTTTGTTTTTTTGGCAATTCCGTTGAACAAACTACTCTTATTTTATCACTTAGACCACGTTTTCTGCATTGATAACGCATTACTTTAGCTAATGGATCATTAATTGTCTTTCTTAGTTGCATCACCTTGACTTGAGTTGGATCTAATCTATTACCCATCCCCATACTACTAACAATAGGTATTTGAAGTCGTTGAGCATGTTCTAAAAGTAAACATTTGGATGTTATTGTATCTATTGCATCAATGATACATTCAAATTCTAAGTTAAATATTTTATCAATATTATCATGACTCACAAATTCATCAATTTTGATGATTGTGCATTTTGGATTTATCGCCAATAATCGATTTGCTAGGGCATCAACTTTCTTAAACCCAATCGTATCAACTGTTGCATGAATCTGGCGGTTCAAGTTACTTGGTGCGCTAATATCATGGTCTATTAAATATAATTTGCCAACACCAAAACGAACCAATGATTCAGCAGCCATTGCTCCAACACCACCACATCCAACAACCATTACTGAAGATTGTTGGATAGCTTTTGTGTCTTTTTCCCCAATCAACAACTCTACTCGATCTAAATGTTTTTCCATGCTTTTACCTTTAAAAGTGCTTCAATAATTTGCTGTCTATTTTGCATATCTAACCATTCACAGTCAAACTGATGTTTAAACCATGTTCGTTGACGCTTTGAAAATTGTTTTGTTTTTGTTTTAATTGTTTTAATTGTTTCTTCTAATGTCGATTGACTTTCAAAATATAGTCTCCATTCCTTGACTCCAATTGCAGCCATAGACATAGCGTCCCAACTTGTCATTTTTATTGCTTCTTCTATTTCAAATCTCAAACCCATTTCGATCATGTAATCTACTCTATCGTCAATATTTTGATGTAGTATGTCTTTATCCACATACGTGCAAAACATAAGTGCATCATATTGCAATTGATGATTTTGTTCCTGAATTATTTGAGACTTTGATTTATCCTGTTGATTAATAATTGTAAGTGCTCTTATGATGCGCTTTCTATTATTTAATTGTATTTTTTCAGCTTCACGTGAATCTAGTTTCTGAAGTCTATTGTGTAAATCTTGATTTGATAACGATAATACCCAACTATCATCTTGATTAGCCTCGTCATTGAACTGATAATCATAAAGTACAGATTTTATGTATAATCCACTTCCTCCAACTAAAATAGGCAACTTTCCTTTATTTGATATCTCATCAATTTTCTCTCTAGCGTATTCTTGAAAATCTTTAATCGAGTATGTTTGATTGACATCTAATAAATCAATGCCGTGGTGTTTCACCTTGAGTTGTTCTTGTGCAGAAGGTTTTGCTGATGCAATACTTAATTGTTTATATACAGCAACAGAATCAGCACTAATAATTTCAGCATCCAGTTTTTTTGCCCAATTGATTGCCAACATGCTCTTTCCGGTTGCAGTAAGCCCACCAATGACGAGTACTTTTTTCATCGTTTAAATTCCTTTGATAGATCTTCAACTGTTAATTTGATATAAGTCGGTCTACCATGTGGGCAATGATAGGGTTGTTTACAAAGTATCAAATCATTTACTAGTTTCTGCATCTGCTCAATTGATAATTCATCATTAAAACGAATAGAACTATGACACGCAAGTGAGGCTAATACTTTCTTTCTTATATCCTCTTCTGTTCTGTTTTGTTCGTTTTCAAAATAATCAACAATATCCTCAATTGCTTTTTGCTCATCTGTATTGGTTAACCACTGAGGAATCGCACGAATAATAAGGGTTTCTTCTTGAAGTTGATCCACTTCAATTTGAAATTCTCTTAGAGTTTTTACTAGAGCTTCGCTTTGTGCAATTACTCGTTTATTATTAATGGTTATTGGAACAAGCAACTCTTGTTGATGATGAGTTATTTCTAGCATTTTATCCTTAAAATACTCATATCGTATCCGTTCCATAGACGCATGTTGATCAAAAATAAATAGACCCTCTTCATTTTCAGCAAGTATATATTTCTTTTGCAGTTGTGCAAGTACACGATATGTTTGAGGTTTGACTGCTGTGTATGTTGTTAGGTCGGCTTCTTTAATCTGTTGATCTATTTGATTGTCTGTTTCTCTTTGAAAGGGTTGCTCAAAAAGAGAAACCGTTTCCATTATTGTACTCGTAAAACTCGGTGTAGTAATCGATCTAACTTTATTAACTAAAGGTGTATGAGTTAAAACGTCTCCTATTGTTTTTTCAATTAGTTCATTGAGTTGTTTCTCTTTTGATAATCTTACTTCCCATTTTGAAGGGTGAACATTGACATCAATTAGTTTTAAATCAACCTCAACAAACAAAAATACAATCGGATATCGATCAGAGGGTAAAAATTGCTTAAACCCATCACTGATGGCTCGATTAATCTTTGTTGATCTCACCATTCTTCTATTCATAAATACATGAATATCTCTACGTGTTGCTCTAGATATCACTGGTTTGACTAAAACACCACTAATTTTGAAATCAAAGTCTTTCTCTTCAAATTCAACAGATTCTCTTGCAACTTCGGACCCATACACACGATAAATGACTTCTTTTTTATTATTGCTTCCATTTGTGGAAAGAATTTCTTTATCATCAATTTTCAATGAAAACGAAATATGTGGGTAGCTGATTGCGAATTTTTGCATGACATCAATGATAAGTGCTTGTTCATAAGGTAAAGATTTCATATGTTTGAGCCGTGCAGGTGTCTTTAAAAATAGTCCAACAACTTCAATTGTCGTCCCTTTTTCACTTTCATATGATATAGCTTCAACTAATTGTCCGTAGTGGATTTTTACCTTTGTGGATTGATTCCCATCATTTGTAATACACGTGCATTCACTAACTGATGCGATAGAAGGTAATGCTTCTCCTCGAAATCCTAAACTTGAAATCGCCCATAGATCTTCTTCTTTTATAATTTTTGATGTTGAATGTCTTTGAAAGGCAAGTGTCGCATCTTCTGCGTCCATACCTAATCCATTGTCTTTAACAACAATTGAGCTAAGTCCTCCTTCAATGATTTGTACATCAATTGCCGTGGCTTTAGCATCAATTGCATTTTCAACAAGTTCTTTAACAACACCCATTGGCCTTTCAACTACTTCACCAGCCGCAATCATATTCGTTAAATGACTATCTAAACGATGAATTAACCCCATTATTTCACCTTCTTTGCTTCTTCAATTAAATCAGATAAACACTGCATTGCTTGTAATGGTGTCATCTTATCTAACTCAAGATGATTAAGCTGATTTGTGATTACTTGCATTTCTTTTGGAATCACTTTTATTTCCACAATATCCATCGTTTGTTGAACATGCTTTTTATTTGTTTCTAACTGCTTTAATAAATCTTTGGCGCGATCAACAACAGCTTTTGGTAATTTTGCAATATGTGCAACATTAATACCATATGACTTATCAGCTTTTCCTTTTTTAATACGATACAGAAATGTCACTTGACCTTCTTTTTCAATGACTTGAGTCACAAGATTTTCAACATGGCTTAGTTTATCTTCTAATGTTGTGAGTTCATGATAATGCGTTGAGAAAATTGTTTTTGCATGAATCACAGTATCCACATATTCGATGATTGCTTGTGCTATTGCCATCCCATCATAGGTTGAAGTCCCACGTCCAATTTCATCAAAAAGTATTAAAGATCGTTCAGTTGCTGATGAAAGTGCAGCATTTGCTTCTACCATCTCAACCATAAATGTGGATTGACCACTTAAAATATCATCTGATGCGCCGATTCTTGTATAAATGGCATCAAAAGTCGTTAAATCAGCTTCTTTTGCAAGAACATAACAACCAATTTGCGCCATAATAACAAGTATGGCAATTTGACGCATGTAAGTGCTTTTTCCACCCATGTTAGGCCCTGTTAGAATAAATACAGACTTTTTTTGATCAGCAATCCAATCGTTTGCTACAACTTTTTGATTTTTACTAAGCTTCTCAAGTAACGGATGGGATGAGTTTTTTATCACAACAACATTGTTTTGATTGAATTTCGGCGCAATAAATCCTTTTTGTGAACTTACTTGAGCCAAACTACAATACACATCTAGTATTGCTAATTCATCTGCTAAACATTGTAACTTAAATACATAATTTTGAAGTTTTTCAATCAATTGTTCAAAAAGATGCTCTTCTAATTTGTTTGCCTTCTCTTTTGCATGCAATAACTCATCTTCTTTTTCTTTTAATTCTTGTGAAATAAACCGCTCTGCATTGACTAGTGTTTGTTTTCTTATATAGCCAAATTCATCCTTGATTAGTGATGAACTGCCTTTTGACACCTCAATATAATAGCCAAACACACGATTATACCCTACTTTTAAGTTTTTAATTTGCGTTCTTTCTTTTTCTTTCTTTTCAAACCCAATGAGCCAATCCTTCCCATAAGTGTGAATCTGATTCAAGTAATCTAGTTCTTCGTCATATTTTTCTTTGAATATATTTCCATCTTTAATTGTTACTGGAGATGGTTCAACTAAAGCTTTATCTAAAACAATAAAAATATCAAAACAAGTATCAAGTTTGCTCCACAGCGAAAAGACACCATTATCATCTATTAGTTCTTTAATTCTTTGACTCGCTTTAAGTGTTTTCTTAAGTTGCAAAAGGTCTGTTGGCATTGCACGTTTAAATGATATTTTAGTCGTGATTCGTTCAAGATCATAAATTTCATTTAATTGTTTTCGCAAATCTTCTCTTAATAGAAACTCCTTGACTAATTCACTAACTTTTTCTTGCCGGTACATAATGTCGGTTTCGTTTTGAAGTGGTTCTATAATCCACTGTTTAAGCAATCGACTACCCATAGCCGTTTTACACTTATCTAAATATCCCCAAAGTGTCATTTGACTCTTATTGCCTTTGGAGGGATATACTAAATCTAAATTATTGATCGTTGTATAATCGAGTTCACACACCACATTTTTCTCTTGTAACTTAAATGGTTTTAAGTGCTTTAGTTGCGTCAATTGTGTTGATTGTAAGTAACTGATTAGTCTTTTGATGGCAATGTTTATCGTATCATTAAAATCTTTTTGAATTAGTGATTCATAAACATCATCAATCTCGGTAGTATGATGTGTTGTAATTGTTAACCCATGATTTAAAACTAGTTCACTTGAAAACTTCTTTGATATTCCATTAGACACTACAATTTCTTTTACATTATTCTTTAGTAATAATTGTAATACGTGTACTGGTGATGATGCCACCCACAATATCCTGCTTTTTCCACTTGCCATTTCAGCAATTGCAATTGCTACTCCATAGTGAGCATCTTCAATCGCTGCAACACTGGCAGTTGAGCGATCATCATCAATTTCGTCAATCATTGTTCCTGGTGTCACTACTCGAACCACTTCGCGCTTAACAATGCCCTTTGCAGTAGAAGGGTCTTCTGTTTGTTCTACGATTGCAATTTTATACCCTCTATTAAGTAGTTTTTGTAAATAAGGACTTACAGAATGATGTGGCACACCACACATTGGAGCTTTATCTACTTCCTTTGATCTTGAAGTAAGTACAAGATCGCACTCTTTCGAAACAATCCTAGCATCCTCAAAAAAAAGTTCATAAAAATCGCCTAAACGATAAAATAATAATGTGTCAGGATAGTTATCTTTTATATCGAAATATTGTTTCATCATTGGTGTTAATTTTTCCATATGCCCTCACAATTAAGAGTATTATAACATACACATTCTTTTCAATTGATAGTAAAAGAACGTGATTACACGTTCTCGATTTTACTTTTTAATTTTTTTGCTTCTAGCAACTCTTTTTGATGATTCTTGATTTTTTTAATCATCGCTGTTCGTATGATATAAGACCCTGCACCATAAATCAATGAGTACCCTGCCTTACTTTCAAATATTTTCGTAACACTATCTAATGGTGCTACACTAAAATCAACATTTGCTTTTTTAATCGGCAATACTGTGACACGATATAGCGAACTGTGGACCATGCGAATATTATCGATTCCACCAAAAACTGTAAATAACTCATTAACAGTTTGTTCGGTTTTTCCTGTATTCATCGCATCATATGCTAAATAGTTAAAGTAGACTCTTGCAACAAGAAAATAGACAACAAATGTTACAGCTCCTACAATTAAGATTGCAACCATTGTTGATTGCATGGATGGGTTTCTCACAAAAAATAATATATCGATGACATTTGCTGGTGTTGCTACAGCATCTAGCCCTGAAAATGTATACCCTAATGAAACATTTAATGCTTCAAATACAGCAAATAATATACCGCTAAAGAATATATGCAAGAAATATAATATAGGTGCAATAAACAATAGAAACATTTCAAATGGAAATAGCATACCAATCACAATAGATAATAAAATTGCTACTGCTATAAAACCACGATATCTTCTTCTTTCAAACTTGTCAGTGTAAGTTTGAAATGTTGCTAAAATAAATGCTGGAATAGCAAATAGGTTCATCACATAATATGGTGTTATAAATCTTCCAAAACCTATTGGGGTTAGTCCTATTAGGGTTTGTTGTGTCCATATTGTTACATCACCAACAAAACTTGTTCCACTTGGGCTTACCCAACTTCCTCCTAATGACCCAAACCAAAATGGAATTCTTATTAGACGTGATAAACTCAATCCTGATAAGAAACGCTCAGTTACACCATAGATGAATAGATTCACAGGATTTGTGATGTCACCTGCTATAAAGTTAAATATAAAAGTAAATGCACCAATTACAAATGGCCAAACAAAGGAAATAATGACTCCTGCAATGACACTTAAGATTAGAGTGTAGATTGCTGCCCACATATCTCTATCTATAAAGGACAATAAACCGTAATTACTCGCTTTTCGGCTAGTTCTATATGCATATCTTGAGATAACAACAATAATAATGGCTGCAATAAAGCCAGTATGCAAGGGATACCTAATGCCTGTCCCTCCAAGAGCTAGTTGAGACAAATCGATTTGTAATCCCAAAACTGAAGAGTATGCAGCAGTTGGCAGATTGGTACTAGTAAAGAAGATTGTAGTAATATGAAACAGAAAATATCCAATGATTCCAATAAATACTGGAACTGATTCAGAAAACCTTTTTGATAATGCTTTTATCATCACTAATAGAGGAAAATATGAAATTACCACACTTCCAAAATAGCGAAATAACTCTGCAAATGATATAATAACTTGGTTCTCAATTGTAAATATTGTTTGAAGATTTGGATTGAGTACTAATCCCCCTATTCCCATTAAAATTGATGCAAAAAACAATACTTTTAATGGAAATGCTATAATGTCTATTAACGAATGCCAACGTTGCATGCAATCACCTCGGATTCTATGATACCATTATACCTATTTACTAGCAATAATGTGAATCATTGTAGAAAGGACTATTGATGACTATCCAAAAATCTACACGGACAAGCAAGCCATTTAAGATTGATACTTGGCTTACTGTATTATTAATCATCATGGCCATCATTAGCCTGGTTGCTATTTATGGTTCAATCCCAATTACGCCAAGTTGGATTGACGGACGATCCATTTTAATAAAGCAAGCTTTGTGGTATATTTTAGGATTTTCACTACTTGGTTTCTTACTCTATTTTGGTATTGATCGTTTATTTACTGGAGTCAAAGTCTTTTATTGGATACTACTTGTGATGTTGGTCATCTTGATTCTAGATTTTTACATTAACGTGCCTTTTGTTACACCGATAAATGGTAGTAGAGCATGGTTTATCCTTCCAGGTATTGGTACAATTCAACCGAGTGAGTTCATGAAAATTGTTCTGATTTTATTAAGTGCAAATATAATCCATGAACACAATGAATTTAAGACCAAAATGTCCTTTAAGGATGACTTATTTCTATTCTATAAGATTGCAAAAGTTGTTGCTTTGCCTTTAATACTAATTATTATGCAACCAGATACAGGTATACCACTTGTTATTATTGTATCGATTCTTGCAATGTTGGCAGTATCACAAATAAAACCTTTTTGGATCTTATTTGGAGCTATCACATTGCTTATACTAATTGGAGGAGCATTATATCTATTTGAGTACCATCCTGATATCCTTACTCGAATTCTTGGAGCATCTTATAAACTCAATCGTTTCTATGGATGGCTTCATACTGAAAAATATAGTCTCACTTGGGGAAATCAATTGTATACATCCTTATTAGCAGTAGGCTCTGCAGGATTAACTGGACATGGTGCTCAGGCGACAATGATTGTATTTGCGGAACCACAAAATGACTTTATTTTTGCTGTAATAGCCAAAAACTATGGGTTTATCGGTGTTTCACTAGTAATTTTCATTAGTCTTTTATTTAATCTAAAACTTTTATCAATAGCTTTAAAATTTGACCAACCAAAAGAACAATATATGGTGGCAGGGTTATTAGGTATGTTATTCTTTCAACAGATCCAAAACATGGGTATGATTATTGGCATCCTCCCTATTACCGGTATAACACTCCCATTAATTTCCGCAGGTGGTTCATCCTTATTATCCTATATGATTCCACTTGCAATTATTTACCATATGAGTAGTGATAATTACAATCGTACGCTACATTAAAACAGACTTTGTAGTCTTCGAATATATGAAGTAGGTCTAAATCTTGCGATTTTGACCTTTTTATTACTTAAATTCACTTTAATTTCGGTCATATCATCAAGGCTTATGTGCTTATAGTCATAGCAAAGTACTGCTTTAGTAAATGTATCATTTTTAAAAACAATATTGCTTTTACTGGAAATAATCAAGGGTGATCCTAATGAACGTGATGCTTTGTGGTGAATTCCGGATATTTCAGTAATTTGCAATCCTTCAATCCCCATTGACATAACAGCACCATTAATAGAACGATTGTATGCTGTTGAGCCTGCTTGGGCACTTACACATAACCCGTTACCTCTAAACATTTCCAGATATTCATCATTGATATAAACATGTATAATTTGTGTTTTTATAATATTCTCAATTCGAGCTTCATTTAATGCATATAACGAATTTTTTTGTTTACCATTTTTTGTTTCAATTTTTAACATACGAATTGCTTCGATTTTAGGTTGATTATATAGTACATCTTGAATTAATTGATTTATTTCCTCAGCTTCATAATCAGTATAAAACCCAAGTGTTCCAGTGTGTATTCCAACAAAGTTAATTCTATTTAAACGATTTAAATATTTATGCACAGCATGCAAAAAGGTTCCATCCCCGCCTATGGTAAATACTATTTCAGGTGTTATTTCATCTTCAATCCAATCATGCTTATAAAGTGCATTCTTGAGTTTTTTATTTAACGTCATTGAAGTTTCATCTAGCTTAGCAGAAATATAAAAACGCGTCATTGATATACCTTCCATTTTCGATATGTCTATTGT
>CAYGIY010000029.1:0-12136 GCA_964350055.1 uncultured Erysipelothrix sp. | reverse complement strand
CCTTATAAATAGTGTACTATTGTGATTTTTCACCAATTTCAACAATTGTTTATTCAACAGAGTGTTATAGTGTTGAAAACGTATAGTTTGCATTTAAGTTTTCCACAATATCTTACTGTGGAAAACTTATGAAAATGTTTACAAAAATAAATGAACAAGTAACGAGAGTAAATAATACGTTCAAAAGCCTATTTAGTTGACTTATATAGGTAATTTATGTATGATAGTAAAGCAAATTATTCATATACGAGAAAGTGAAGGTGACCTTATATGAAAAGAACCTATCAACCAAGCAAAAGAAAACACCAAAAAACACACGGCTTTAGAGCACGTATGAAAACTGTTGGTGGTCGCCGAGTTATAGCCAGACGTCGTGCTAAAGGCAGAGAGGTTTTGTCAGCTTAATTAGTCACCATTAGGTGGCTTTTTTATTCCATGAAAAAACAATCTAGAATCAGAAACTCACAGGAGTTTCAAAGTATTATTAATAATAAACAATTCTCAGCAAATCAATCTTTTGTTATCTACCACACAAACAAAAAAGAAGATCATGCAAGAGTTGGCATTTCTGTTGGTAAAAAGTTAGGCAAAGCAACAGATCGTAATAAAGTAAAAAGACAGGTTCGCATGATGTTTCAAGATTTACAACATTTTCCCTTAAAAAATGATATGATTTGCATCATTAGGGCTGGATATATGGCACATTCATATAAAGAAAACAAAAAGTTGTTGGAAAATTTAGTATTTAAAGTTAATATAGTAGTTGACGAAAGATGAGCGAAGGAGAATAAAATGTTTAAATCACTGACGAGAAAGTCAAAATTAATGATAAGTGGTAGTTTACTGCTTCTTATATCTGGTTGTGCAAGTAACATGGATTCTGATGGTAATGTTTTGCCAGAAAGAATAATTAGTGCATCAACACAATTTTCTGATGTTTGGGCAAATGAAAGCTGGTTCTCAGCGTTCTTTGTATTCCCATTAGGAAAAGCACTGAATTTCTTACAGCCTTATATCGGAGTAGCGCTTGCAATTACAGCTGTAACAATTGCTATTCATTTGTTGACATTTGGATTAACTGTAAAATCAACAGTTGCTACTCAGAAAATGCAAATGATTCAACCTGAAATTGCTAAAGTACAAAAAAAATATGAAGGCAAAAAAGATGAGCAATCTAGAATGTTGATGGCTCAGGAAATGCAAGGGATCTATTCAAAACATAAAATTAATCCTTTTGGCACATTATTGACATCATTTATCCAACTGCCAGTTATTATTGCCATGTGGCAAGCTGTTCAGCGTTCAGAAGCTGTTGTTGATGGTACAATTTTAGGTGCAAGTCTTAAAGTAACACCACTTAGTGGTATCATGGATGGGCAAGTTGTATATATTGTCATATTTGCTGTTATGGGGATTTTACAATTCCTGTCAATGCAACTACCAGCTATGCTTGCAAAAAGAAAAGCAAAACAAGGTCCAAAACGTCCAAACGATGCTCCTACACCAAACAGTCAAAAGGGGATAATGTATGGAATGTGGGTAATGATTATGTTCATATCAATTTCATGGCCAACAGCGATGTCTCTATATTGGTTAGTGAGTGCGGGAGTAAGAGTTTTACAAACATTATTTATTCAATGGCGCTATATTAATTAAAAGGAGATGTTAAGATGAAAAAATACTCAGGAAAGAATTTGGATGAAGTATTACAAACAGCAGCGAATGAAAAACAAGTTGAAACAGATGAACTGACGTATTATATTCTTGAAGAAAAACAAGGTTTTCTTGGTTTTGGTTCAGAAATTACTGCTGAAATATATGCTCAAAAAGACGTACTTGAGTTCTTAAAAGAATATGTAGAGACATTTTTACATCATTATGACCAAGAAGCTAGTGTTACTGTAAGAGAAGAACATGATTTAATTAAAATCTCAATCGATGCTTCAAACAATGCAATTTTAATTGGGAAAAACGGTCAAACATTACAAGCAATTAATACTGTTGTTAAAGGTGCTGTTAACTCACACTTTAAACATCGCTTTCTGTGTGTTGTTGATATTAACAACTACAAAAAAGATAGATACGAAAAAGTTCGTTCAATGGCAAATCGCATTGCCAAAAATGTACAACGAACAAAAATAGCCGCAGTTCTAGATCCTATGCCAAATGATGAAAGAAAAATAGTGCATCAAACACTTTCAAAAATGAGAAATATTAAAACCGAAAGTGAAGGAGAAGGAAGAAACAGAAGATTAAGAATCTTCTACGACCAAACAACAGACTAACTTTCCATTAAGGGAAGTTTTTTATTCGCTTGAATAATTGTATAATAAAGAAGGTATGAATATGAAAATGATTGTTGGATTAGGAAATCCAGGAAAGAAATATGAGTTCACGCGCCATAATATTGGGTTTTTAGCTGTGGATGAAATATCAAAGAAATTAACTATTGAAACCTACCAATCAAAATTTAGTGCGCATGTTGCGAGTTCAGAATACAAAGGACAAAAAATTATTGTTTGCAAGCCTCAAACTTACATGAACCTTTCTGGAGATGCAGTTAGATCAATTGCAAATTATTATAAAGTAGAAATTAAAGATATCATTGTCATTAGTGATGATATGGATTTACCGGTAGGTAAGATAAGAATTAGACCTTTTGGAGGAGCAGGAGGACAAAAAGGTCTTAAGAATATTATTGATCGGCTAAACACAAATGAATTTCCAAGGATAAGAATTGGAATTGGAAAAAATCAACAAATCGATGCCGCTGATTATGTATTAGGGAAATTTGAGAAGGAAAACTACGACTTGTATATATCAAGTATCAAACAGGCAACGGAAGCGGCATTAATTTTTGCAACAGAAGGTCTTGAAAAAGCAATGAACACTTACAACAAGAATAACAATGAAGAACATATTACTTGAATTAAGTAAACACTTTGTAATCAAAGAATTAAACCTGAATATTGAACGCTTCTCAAATTTAACAATTGAACAAGAAGCGCTTTTGATTGCGTCTTCCTATTACGATAAACCAAGACCAATTGTAATCATAAAACCTAATCTCTACTTAGCACAACAACTCTACAACAAATTACAAATGTTATTAATGAATGACTCTAGTGTTTTCTTGTATTCTCAGGAAGATTCCTTGCGTGTTGAAGAAATTGCAAGTTCCACTATCAATCTAGCTGATAAAGTTGAAGCAACGATAAAAAGTCTCACACTTCAAAATCCTCTTTGTGTGACACACGTTGGTGCAGTGATTAGAAAAATTCCAAAAAAAGAAACAATTTTATCAAGTAACATAGACATAAAGATTGACAAAGAAATTCATTTTGATGCATTAGTCAACCAAATTCAAACATTAGGATATTCAAAGACAATCCGAGTAGATCAACCCCTTATGTATGCAAACAGAGGAAATATAATTGATATTTATGATGTTGCCTACGATTATCCTGTTAGAATTGAGTTTTTTGATAATGTCATCGAAAGTATTCGTTTTTTTGATATACATACTCAACGAACAGTAAATACCATTTCAGAAATTATCATTCATTGTGCAACTGATTTGCTATGGACAAAACATCAAAAACACGAAATTCAAATGTTAATTAAACAGACTCTAAATAAGTACAATAAAAGTGAAGATGTTCATCTTTTAAGCATGTTAAGAAATGACTTAGATGAAATAGCAGAAGATAACTATCATCCTCGTTTCTATGCATATTTCGCGATGTGTTCAAATGGGGCTACTATTTTAGATTACTTTTTAAAACCACAAGTAATTGTATCTGCATATGAACAATCGTTAGAAAGTTATAAAAAAATTGTAGAAGATAATTTTGAGTTTCTAAATGAGCGCTTTGAACAACAAAATGTCATTAATTATGATGATTTGTTTAAAGATATAGCAAGTATAATTACAAAATATCGTGCTTTACGGTTTTTTCAATTTCAAACAGTAGATGAGATTCAAGTGCCATGGCATCCGATAGACTTAGGTGCCACAACACTAAAACAAAAGCTTAAATACTTAACCAAAGAATACAAACACAACACAGTACTTCTTGTTGTTTCAGCAAGTCATGTCCATACGCTCATTGAAACATTACTTGGTGAGGATATTAAGTATGTCATGGCAAAAGATAATCTAGAATCAGAAATGATTCATGTTTATGTTCATGATCTAGACTTTGGGTTTGAATATAAAGAAAAAAAGCTAATTGTTGTCAGTGAACACGAGTTATTCAATGTAAAAAGTAAAAATGCTAAACACATTAATCGTTTTAAAGAAGCAGAAGCACTTTCATCCTATGATCAGCTTAAAGAAGGAGATTTCGTGGTGCATCAAGAACACGGAATTGGAAAGTATCTTGGTATTGTTAATAAATTGATTAACAAAATTAAAACAGACTATCTCCATATCGAGTATCGAGATGAAGCAAAACTGTTTATCCCTTTAGAACAATTCCAACTTGTGAGAAAGTTTGTTTCCATGGAAGGCATTGTTCCGCGACTAAACAAATTAGGTACTTCTGAATGGCAAAAAACAAAGCAAAAAGTATCAGAGAGTGTTTCGGAAATTGCTGATCAGCTGATTAGTTTGTATAGTGAACGGGAAAAGCATATCGGATACGCATACAAAGAGGATGATGAGCAACAAAAACAATTTGAAGAAGAGTTTGAATATGAGTCAACATATGATCAACTTGTTGCTGTTAATGAAATAAAAGCGGATATGGAAAGTTCTAAACCAATGGATCGTCTGTTGTGTGGTGATGTTGGATTTGGAAAAACAGAAGTTGCAATGAGAGCGGCATTTAAGGCCATTAGTGAGAATAAACAAGTTGCATTTTTGTGTCCAACTACAGTACTTTCATTTCAACACCTAAAGACATTTACAGAACGATTTAAAAATCATGCTGTAAATATTCAGGTTTTGAACCGTTTTATACTACCTAGTAAGCAAAATAGAATCATAAATGATGTAAAAAAGCACAAGGTTGATATTCTGATAGGAACACACCGAATTCTATCAAGCGATATTAAATATAGTGATTTAGGACTGTTGATTATTGATGAAGAACAGCGTTTTGGAGTTGAACATAAAGAGAAAATTAAGCAATTAAAGTCATCCATCGATGTTTTATCATTAAGTGCAACACCTATTCCAAGAACATTGCAAATGTCTCTTATCGGACTAAGATCTTTATCTCAACTAAATACTCCTCCTCAAAACAGAATGCCAATTCAGACGTATATTGTTGTTAAAAATAGATTACTAATCAAAGAAATCATAGAGAGAGAATTGAGTAGAAATGGACAAGTGTTCTATCTATTTAATCAAATTGAACGAATATATCAAGTTGCAAATCAAATTCAAGATGATATTCCTGGCATATCAATTGGTGTTGCACATGGGAAAATGGATCGTGAAGCGATTGAAGATGTTATGATTCGTTTTATAAATAATGAATATCAAGTACTCGTTTGTACAACAATCATTGAAACGGGAATAGATATACCAAATGCAAACACAATGATTGTCGATCAAGCAGAGAATTTTGGATTATCTCAACTGTATCAAATTCGAGGACGTGTTGGACGATCAAATCGAGTAGCGTATACTTATCTGATGTATCCTCCAAAAAAACAATTATCTGAAATTGCGCAAAAACGATTACAAGCAATTAAAGAGTTTACTCAACTTGGAAGTGGATATAAAATAGCTATGAGAGACTTAACGATTCGTGGTGCAGGTGATATGTTAGGAGATAAACAATCAGGGTTTATAAACACAGTTGGGATGGACATGTATATTGAACTATTAAAAGAAGCGATAGCGATTAAGCAAAATAAGCCAATTGAGAAACCGGTTGTAGAAACTTCCTTGAATATTCAAGTAGAAGCATATATTCCTAAGAAATTTACAGAGGAAGATTTATCAAAAATAAACATCTATCAGGCAATCCAAAAGATTAAGTCATTGACACAGCTTCAAAAATACAATGAGGAGATTGTCGATAACTATGGAAAACTTCCTTCATCAGTCGAAATGATCTTTGAGAAAAAAAGACTGGAAATACTATTAAGGGAAACCAGAATTGAATCATTTAAAGAACGGCAAAATCATGTAGAGTGTATTTTTACTCAACCATATAGCCAAACTATCAATGGCATTGCTTGGTTTGAAGCTATTAGTGAAATGTCATCAAATATTCAATTAAAATACAATAAGAATAAAATAAGCATCCATATAAAGAAAGTCGAAGAATGGTTATTACTTCTCAACCAAGTTCTAGTAGAGACAAAAAAGGAGAAATATTATGCGGATTGATAAATATTTAAAAGTTGCAAAAGTTGTCAAGAGACGATCGATTGCAAAAGCATTAGGAGATAATGAAAAAATCACCTTAAATTCAAAAATTTCAAAACCATCGAGTGAAGTGGTGATTGGAGATGTTATCGAGCTATCATTTGGAGAGAAGAAATTAAAGATTAAAGTCTGTAACTTAGTCAATAACCCTAAAAAGGATGAAATTGATACGATGTATGAAATTATTGAGCAATAATCAAGAAATTGAACGAACTTGCATTTTAGTATGTAACTAGTATAATTAAAGACGCAACGGAAGGTGACCTAATGAGAAAAAAAGTAAAGAGTAAATTCAAGCAATTCATTATCAATTTAATTATGGTGGGTGTTTTCTTTGTTGCTACGTATTTTTTATACCAGGTATCTATGGAGATTGTTGCTACAGTTCAGTTAAAAGGACAATTAAATCAAGTAAGTGAGCAATTAGAAAACATTGAAAAAGAATATGACTATCTAGTTGAGCAAAAAGAAAAACTATTAGATCCAGAATATGTAAAAAACTATGCTAGATCTGGATTCATGTTATCTAAGGAAGGCGAACAAATTTTCTTTTTACCACAAGCAGATGACAATAAATAACGACGGTAATCCGTTGTTATTTTAATTAAAACAGGAGGAAATTATGAGTAGAAGACCACTTGTATTTGTAGTTATGGACGGTGTTGGTATTACTGACAAAGAGTATGGAAATGCAGTGCTTAAAGCGAATACACCGTTTTTAGATGAAGCATTCACGAACTCTCCTAATTTATTGATGAAAGCACATGGCACAGCTGTTGGACTACCATCTGATGATGATATGGGAAACTCAGAAGTAGGGCATAATGCTTTAGGCTGCGGACAAATTTATGCACAAGGTGCAAAATTAGTAAATAAATCAATAGAAAATGGAACTATTTTTGAATCTGAAACTTGGCATGAGCTTGTCGATTATTGCAAAGACAACACAATGCATTTTATAGGGTTACTATCTGATGGTAATGTTCATTCAAACATTGAACATCTAAAAGTACTCGTCTCACAAGCTAAAAAAGAAGGCATTAAGAATGTAAGGATTCATGCTTTACTTGACGGTCGGGATGTACCATCAAAATCTGCGCTTGAATATGTTGAAAAAATTGAAGACCACATGGCTACGTTAAATGACGATACATTCTTCGCATGTATTGCCAGTGGTGGTGGCAGAATGAAAGTGACAATGGACCGTTATGAAGCAGAATGGTCTATGGTTGAATTAGGTTGGAAAACACATGTAATGGGCGAAGGTCCAATGTTTGCAAGTGCAACTGAAGCAATTCGAGAAAATCGCGATCGTGAAGATGTTTCTGATCAATATCTCGATGCATTCGTTATTGAAAAAGATGGGAAACCAGTTGGAAAAATAGAAGACAATGATAGTGTTGTATTCTTCAATTTTAGAGGGGATCGTGCTTTAGAAATTACTCGTGCTTTTGAAGAAGATGGATTTGATAAATTTGAACGAGTTGTTCCTAATGTGAAATATGCAGGCATGCTTCAATATGATGGGGATTTACAAATTCCAAAACGATTTCTAGTAACACCACCGCGTATTAAAAATACACTAAGTGAGCATCTAATTAAACATGACATAAAAATGTTTGCAATCTCAGAAACTCAAAAATATGGGCATGTCACTTATTTCTGGAATGGTAATAAATCCGGTAAATTTAGTGAAGAACATGAGACCTTTATTGAAGTAACGTCTGATCTTGTACCATTTGAACAAAGACCATGGATGAAGGCAGCTGAAATAACAGATAAACTAATTGAAGCTATCCTTAGCAAAAAGTTTGATTTCTTACGTATCAATTATCCTAATGGTGATATGGTAGGACATACCGGAGACTTTCTTGCAGCACAAATCAGCGTTGAAACAGTTGATTTAGTGCTAAGCAGAGTCAAGAAAGCTGTTGATGCTGTCAATGGAATCTTAGTAATCGTTGCTGACCATGGCAATGCTGATGAAATGTTTGAAAAATCTAAAGATCAATCACAACCACCAAAACCAAAAACAGCACATACGCTAAATCCAGTTCCATTTATTGTGATGAACAAAGATGTAAAATTAAAAACGGGTAATTTTGGATTAGCAAATGTTGCAGCAAGTTTGTGTGATTTGATGGAAATTGAACCAAATTCTGTTTGGGAAGAAAGCATGATTAAGTGAGTAAAAGCTTGAAAAATCAAGCTTTTTTTATTAAAAAAACTGTGATTCGACAATTTCCGACCAAGGGAGTTAATTATTTGCAAAATATGTAATGAGTAACTATAATGAAAGCGTATACACATGGGCTGTATATAGCTTGTTTATAACCCAAAAGGAGGAAGTACAATATGAAGAAGATTCTGAATAGACCAGAAGATGTAGTTGAGGAAATGATTAGTGGTTTGGTTGAAGTTCATAGTGATATAGTTCACCGTGTGGGAGACACCCGTGTTGTCGCTCGTAACTACAAAGGCAAAGGAAAAGTAGGTTTAGTTTCTGGTGGTGGTAGCGGACATGAACCATCACATGCAGGCTTTGTAGGTAGAGGTATGTTGAGTGCTGCTGTGTGTGGTGATGTGTTTACGTCTCCAACAGTTGACCAAGTTTATGAAGGAATTAAAGCTGCTGACAAAGGAGCTGGTGTATTTTTAGTAATTAAAAACTATACTGGTGATGTTATTAACTTTGAAATGGCAAAAGAAATGGCTGAAGAAAATGATGGAATTAAAGTTGACTATGTCATCACCAATGATGATATTGCTGTTGAAGATTCTACATGGACAGAAGGTCGTCGCGGAGTTGCAGGGACAGTTTTAGTTCACAAAATTTGTGGCGCACTTGCTGAAAATGGAGCTTCATTAAAAGAAATTAAAGAAGAGTCAGAAAAACTATTACCTGAAATGGCAACATTAGGACTTGCATTAACTCCAGCAATTGTTCCTCAAGCAGGTAAACCAGGATTTGAATTAGCAGAGGATGAAATTGAATTTGGTATTGGTATTCATGGTGAACCAGGATATCGCAAGCTAAAGTTACAAACATCTGCTGAAATGGCAAAAGAATTCTACACAAAAATCAAAAAAGAGTTGAATCTAAATGCTGATGATGAAGTTGTAGTGTTTGTTAATGGAATGGGTGGAACCCCATTGATGGAACAATATGTCTTTGCAAATGATGTATTAAAACTATTGGCAGCAGACAATGTTAAAGTTGCTAAGAAAATCCTAGGAGATAAAATGACATCAATCGAGATGGCAGGAATTTCCTTAACTATTTTCCGTATAAAAGACAAAAAATGGTTAGAGTTATTAAATCAAGAAGTAGAAGTTATTGCGTGGTAGGTTTATGAATCAAGAGAAGATCGTATTGTGGTTTAAGAAGTGGGCATCCGTAGTTAATAATGAAAAAGAATACCTAAGTGATCTCGACAATGCTATTGGGGATGGTGACCACGGATATAATATGAGTAAAGGGCTTACCGCTTATCTTGAAGCAAGAGAGTCAAAAGGAGCAGATTCAATTACAAATGAATTGAAACTAATCGGAATGACACTGCTTAGTAAAGTTGGAGGAGCTTCTGGGCCGTTATATGGTTCAGCCTTTATGGCAATGGCAAAACTAACGGGCGATAAAACCGAACTAACAGTTGAAGACATTGCAGACATGCTAGAAGCGGGTATAAATTCAATTATGGCTCGTGGAAAAGCACAACTGAATGAGAAAACTATGGTTGATTTGTGGGTACCTGCAATTGAAAGACTAAGGGCAGGAACTCTTACGCCATCTACTGTTGATGAGATTGTAGAAGCAACTGCTCCACTTAAAGCGACCAAGGGTCGTGCTTCGTATTTGGGAGAACGGTCTATTGGACATATCGATCCAGGCTCTTATTCATCAGGATTATTGTTTAAAACGTTACTTGAAATTCTTTTCTAAAAGAAAAGCGATAGAATTTATTCTCTATCGCTTTTTAATTTAGTTACTTCTCTAATAACGAGTTCCGGTGAAGGATTAACCATACATTGAACAGAGCCAACAAATGCTCCCTCAACTAGTGGTCCATCAATGTAAAAACATTTTGCTCTTAATTCATCATCTTCAATCAATTCAAGTGCACTTTCGATACTCATAACAGCACTTCCAATGTCAGCAAACAAAAATATTGAATCGACGTTTTTGTGTGCTTCGATTTGTTCTGTGATAAAAATGGGATTAGTTCCTAATCTGCCATCATCTGTACCCCCGGCAGAAATTATATGAATATGCTCATATTTACCTGTCATTTCTTCAATCATTTCTTTTAGACCATCTGTAATTTTTTTACTGTGAGAAACAAGAATTATTGTAACCATAGGTGCCCCTTTCTTTATTAGTAAGGCATTTTCATTGTAGAAAAAAGTAACCTATTAGTCAAATTTTGTAATTTATTCGGTATTTTGTTAACAAAATTAACTATTTAGTATACAATTCTAAAAAGGTGGTAATAAAAATGTTAGAAATTCGTCAGTTATCCAAGCAGTTTTTGAGCAACAAAAATACGATTGACGTCCTAAATGATATCACGACAACAATCACGGAAGGTGATTTTGTGATGATTATGGGCGAAAGTGGTGCAGGAAAGTCAACGTTCTTGAATTGTATCTCTACATTGGATAAACCATCTTCAGGAAATGTAAGTTTGAATGGAAAAGATATTCTAAACTTAACAAATGAAGAAACACAGAATATCCGATTGCATCAGTTTGGGTTTATCTTTCAAGAGAATCACATGATAGAAACATTGACAATGATTGAAAATGTGATGATTTCAAAGTTGCAAATTGATGCTAATGCGAAAGAACAAGCACTTGAAATCATGGAAAAGTTAGGTATAGCACATATTGCATATAAGTATCCGTATCAAATATCAGGTGGAGAAAGACAACGCTGTGCTATCGCAAGAGCTTTAATTAACAATCCAAAAGTATTGTTTGCAGATGAGCCAACAGCATCATTAAATCCAATGTATGCACAAGAAATCATGCTAATTCTTAAAAGACTAAATCGTCAAGGGCAAACCATTGTCATGGTGACGCATTCTGTTAAAATGGCATCGTATGGGACAAGACTTTTATTATTAGCAAATGGGAAATTTGGAATTGATCAACAGTTAAATGAAAAAAATGAACAAGAGAAAATCGACAAAATAGTCTCGGTTGCAATTGATATATTATGAGGCTTTTATTCAAAGCGTTTATTCAAAGGCAATTAAAGACAATTTCACTGTTGATTATATTAAGTTTCCTCGTACTAATAGCAATTCAAGTAACTACAACGGTCTGGGTGAAGAATTTAACACTCATTGAACGTGTGAATCAAGTAAATGGAGCACATTCCTTTATCTATACATTTAATGATGAACGTGCTGATTTTTTTAATGAAATTATAAAAGAATATGCAGTTCGCAATAATCTTGAAATAAATATTGATCGAACCTATGCTTTTCCGTATACTGCTGGGGAAAGTGATCATGATATTTTCGTGATGGGGTATATTGGCAATGGCTCAAATTTATATGAAGTAATAGATGGCAAACAACTCAATGAGCTATCAGGTTATGAAATAGCAATAAGTGAAAGTTATTCACGCCAATTAATCCAAGAAGGTGTTAGTCCGATAGGTCATAGAATTCTATATGATAATATTTTAGAAAATACTGTTGAATTCGAGATTGTAAGTATTATTGATTTTGTTAACTTTAATGA
>CAYGIY010000028.1:0-12278 GCA_964350055.1 uncultured Erysipelothrix sp. | reverse complement strand
CACAAAATGTAACTACTTATTAGATGATGAAACACAAAAGGCGCATTTGAAATATTTCTTAATCAATGATATGTCGGAACAATTATCACCACTGATGCTTAAACAATTTGATTTAGAGAATGAAACCTATGACTACTTGAGTCTATTTGATCAGGTAAAATCATGGATACAACAACCAACAGCCAAAGGACTCTTTTTGTATGGTCCCTCTGGCTCAGGTAAGACATATTTATTAAGTGCAGTTGCAAATGAATGTGCAAAACAAGGAAAAACAGTTGCATTTATTAATGTACCAACATTTGTTAGTAAAGCGAAGCTTTACTTTGATCAACCTGATGAAATGCAAAGACTTATCGAGCAAGCCAAGTTTGCTCATGTTGCATTTTTTGATGATATTGGTGCCGAAAGTGTCTCTGATTGGTCTCGAGATGAATTGTTGTTTCCGATTATCAACTATCGATTAGAAGCGAATAAAAGTACGTGGTTTTCAAGCAATGAACAGTTGGATAGTTTGAAGCAACATTATGCGAAAAATCAAAAAGGTAAGACATCAACAACCAAAGCAATCCGTATGGTTGAACGAATTCTAGCGTGTGCCAACCCAGTGTTATTATCGGAAGATAATCGCAGAAAAAAGTAGACCAGCAATAAAAAAATGTTATGATGTTAAAGGAAGTGAACTATGATAAGAAAAATTGGAGTATTGACATCTGGTGGAGATTCACCAGGAATGAACGCAGCAATTCGCGCAATTACGCGAAGTGCGTTGTATCATAATATTGAAGTAATGGGGATCAATAATGGATACAAAGGGCTTATTGAAGATGATATGTTTGAGATGAATCGATCTTCTGTAAGCGATATTGGTATCAAAGGAGGGACAATCCTCGGCTCAGCACGCTTGCCTGAGTTTGAAAATGTGCAAGTGCAAAAACAAGCAGTTGCAATTTTGAAAAAGCGAGCGATTGATGCGCTAGTTGTAATCGGTGGTGATGGTACTTATCAAGGTGCCTATGCACTATCAAAATTAGGTATCAATTGTGTGGGAGTTCCAGGCACGATTGATAATGATATCGCCAGTACCGAGTATACAATTGGTTTTGATACAGCACTAAATACCATCATAGAAGCAATTGACAAGTTAAGGGATACATCATCTAGTCATCATCGATGTTCAATTATTGAAGTGATGGGGAATCAATGTGGTGATTTGGCAATTTATGCTGGGATTGCATGCGGTGCTGAAGTGATCATCACACCAATGGTGCCATATAATGAAGATGAGATATTACAGCTCATCACTTATTATGAAAACACAAAAAAGAAAAGACATGCGATTGTTATCGTCACAGAAAAAATAACGGATGTCGAAGACCTTGCTCAAAAGGTATCTCTGCATACAGGTTTTTCAGGGCGTGCCACTGTGCTTGGTCATATTCAACGTGGAGGATCACCGAGTGCATTTGATCGTATACTAGCAACAAAGTTAGGTGATAAAGCGGTAGGTGTATTACTAGAAAACAAAGTAGGACATTGTGTTGGGGTTTTAAATAGTAAAGTCGTTTCAATGGATATTAACGAAGCACTTGCTTTACCTAATACAAATGGTAAACAATTGATCGCGTTACATGAACGCATCGTATAGGAGGACAGTTATGGAAGCTTTTAGAAAAACAAAGATTATATGTACAATTGGACCAGCGAGTGATTCGCCTGAGATGGTTGAAAAACTTGCGCGTGTTGGGATGAATATTTGTCGTCTAAATTTCTCTCATGAAAATCAAGAGCAACATTTAAGACGAATTAAAATGATTCGAGAAGTATCCGATCACACTGGTTTTAATCTCGCAATTATGCTTGATACAAAAGGTCCAGAAATTCGCTGTGGAGATATTGAAGATGGCGCGATGGAAGTTGAAACAGGACAGATTATTCGTATTGTTCGAGAAGCCGTTATTGGAAATCGTGAGCGTTTTTCAATTATGCCACCTGAAGTATTTGATGATGTAAACACAAATGATTCGGTGCTCATTGATGATGGTAAAATCAGTATGACTATTCTTGAAAAAACAGATGAAGCATTAATTTGCAAAGTAGAAAATCCAGGAACCATTAAAACAAGAAAAGGTGTTAATGTTCCTAATGTTAAACTGTCAATGCCATTTATATCTCAAAAAGATGATGCTGATATTCGGTTTGGATGTCACAATGATGTTGATTTTATTGCCGCTTCATTTGTACGTCGGGCACAAGATATTTTAGAAATTAGAGAAATCATGGCACAAGAAGGCAATGAAAAAATACAAATAATTGCTAAAATTGAAAATCAAGAAGGTGTCGATAATCTAAGGGAGATATTAGAGGTATCGGATGGTGTGATGGTTGCTCGTGGTGATTTGGGTGTTGAAGTCAGCTTAGCACTAGTACCTATCTATCAAAAGAAAATTATTGCTGTGGCTAACGAGTATGGCAAACCTGTGATTACAGCGACCCACATGTTAGAGTCAATGATGAGCAATCCAAGACCAACACGAGCGGAAGCCAATGATGTTGCCAATGCTGTTTTAGATGGCACCGACTGCATCATGCTTTCGGGTGAATCAGCCGTTGGTGATTATCCAATTGAAGCTGTTGAAACGATGGATAAGATTGCAAAATCAATGGAAGAAATATTACCGTATCGTGAACGATTAGAGCATGCAATTAAAACAAGTCATCGCACAATTCAAGATGCAATAGGAATCTCTGTGTGTGATTCAGCTTTGAATCTTGATGAGGTTGTTGCGATTGTTGCCTTTACCCAAGGCGGTTCAACCGCACGAAGGATTTCTAAATTCCGTCCACCAGTACCAATATTTGCGGTGACATTCACCAAGAGTATTCAGCGAAAACTTGAAGCAAACTGGGGAGTTATTCCAATTTACTCTGATGTTCAAAATGAACTAACCAATGATGATGAACTAGCAAGCATTGTTGCTAAAAATTATGGTATTGAACCTGGCAAACAAATCATCATTACAGCAGGTTATCCTACAGGTGAGGGTACTGCTAACATGTTGAAAATTGTTGAAGTAAAATAGGAAATCTATCATGAAACAGTACATAGGGGTTGATTTAGGAGGCACACAAGTACGCTGTGCACGAGTCAGTGAAGATGGCGAAATCTTGCAAATGGTCAGTTCACCTTCAAAAGCACTTGAAGATTCAGAAACGATTGTTAATAATATGATCTCGACAATTAAACAATTAGATTTTAATGATGAGATTGCTGGTATTGGATTGGGTGTTCCCGGTCCTGTTGATACAATCAATGGCAAGATGGTCATGGCAACCAATATTCCTGCTTTAACTAATTTTCCAATGGTTAAAATCATCAAAGATGAATTTAAATTGCCAACTTACATGGACAATGATGCCAATGTTGCTGGATTAGCAGAGGCATTAATTGGGGCTGGAAAAGGGTTACCAATTGTTTATTATTTGACACATTCCACAGGGATTGGTGGAGCTTTAATCGTCAATGGACAGGTAGTTTCAGGAAAACACGGTCATGCAGGTGAAATCGGAAATATCATCATTAATCGACATGGCAAAAAATATAATCATCTTAATCCAGGTGCTGTTGAAAATGAAGCGAGTGGAACCGCCATTACACGTCGTGCACAACTGGAAGTATCACCTGATATCGAGATAACCAAAGATTTATTTGATTTGGCACGCAAACATGATCCAAAAGCATTGAAACTTGTTGATGAAATTGCCATGGATATGGCGTTGCTATTTTCAGCAATCGCCCATGTTGTCGATCCAGATGTGTTTGTTGTAGGTGGTGGTGTCACCAAATCAAAAGATGTTTATTTTGATCGTGTGATTGATTATTATAAAAAACACGTCCACACAAACATGCAAACCACACAATTTGTGTTTGCATCACTTAAAGAACCAGGCATAATTGGAGCAGCAATGCTACCAAAATCGAAAGGATATTAAAATGAAAGAATCAGTTTTAAGAAAATACGCGCGTTTGGCAGTTGAGGTTGGAGTCAATGTCCAACCAAACCAAACGTTGGTTATTAATGCACCTACTGAGGCTGCAGAATTTGCTCGTTATTGTGTTGAAGCAGCTTACCAAGCAAAAGCAGGCTATGTTTATGTTCGATGGAACAATGATGCGATATCAAAGCTTAGTTATCAACATGCAAATATAGATCGTTTAAAACGAGTGGACTCATGGTTTGTCGATCAATATCAAACTTTTATTGATGAAAATGCATGTGCGCTTTCCATTTATGCACCATCTCCAGGTCTATTGGCTGATGTCGATTCCTCTCGAGTACAACAAGTACAAAAAGAGTTACAACAAGCAATTCAATTCTTTCGTGAGTACATGATGGCAAATAAAGCACAGTGGTCGCTAGTATCTGTTCCAACGGCAGCTTGGGCAGCTAAGATTTATCCTGATAAAACACAAGAAGACGCAATTGAAGCACTATGGGAAGCAATCTTAGAGGCTGTACGGGTTAGTGAAGACAATGATCCAGTAACATTATGGGAAAAACACAATCAAACGCTTCACCGTATAAACAAACAACTCAATGATTATCAATTTGATCATTTGCATTTTACCAATAGTCTTGGTACGGATTTAAAAGTAGGTTTAGTAAAAAATCATCGTTGGGCTGGTGGACAAGAGAAGGCACAAAACGGTGCTGTCTTTAATCCTAATATTCCAACTGAAGAAACATTTACGATGCCAGATCGATTACGTGTCAATGGTAGTGTTAGAGCAACAAAACCTTTAAACTATCAAGGACGTTTGATTGAAGATTTTACACTAACCTTTAAAGATGGCAAAGTAGTTGAATTTGATGCTAAAAAAGAACGTGAAACACTAGAAACGTTGTTAAATACAGATGAAGGTAGTCGTTACTTAGGAGAAGTTGCTCTTATTTCACATGACTCACCAATATCAAATACCAATATTCTTTTCTATAACACATTATTTGATGAAAATGCTTCATGTCATTTAGCACTTGGACGTGCGTATCCTATGAATGTTGAAGGTGGTTTAGAGATGGATGAAGAACAACTCAAAGCTGCTGGTATGAATTTTTCGATGAACCATGAAGACTTCATGTTTGGAAGTGCAGACATGAGAATTGTTGGTGTGACACAAGCGCAAGAAGAAATTGTTATATTTGATCAAGGAAACTTTGTCATTTAGATTGACAAGTAACCTACTATTTTGTTTTAATGTATCCATAAAACATTGACAGGGACAACAATCTTGAAATGCGAATGTAGAGAGATATTTGGTTGGTGAAATAATATCGCAGCAACAAGATTTACCACCTTGTAGTTGAGTCTTTGAAAAGATTCCGTATACCGCGTTAAGGCAACAAGAGCATGATTATATCATGAACTAAGGTGGTACCGCGAGATCTTCGTCCTTAGGCGAAGGTCTTTTTTATTGTTAGGAGGGAAAAATGATTAACATTAAAGAACATCCGCAGTTAAGTGTCTTAAATCATTCATGTGCCCACTTGATGGCACAAGCCATTTCAGTTCTTTACCCACACGCACAGTTTTGGGTAGGACCAGTCATTACTGATGGCTTTTATTACGATGTTGACCTAAGTGAGGATGTGCTCACAGAATCTGACTTAGTTAAAATCGAAAAAGAAATGAAGAAGCTATCAAAAGATGGCAAGCGCATTGTTCGTGAGGAAGTAAGCAAAGAGGAAGCAATTAAACTATTTGCTCATGATAAGTACAAACAAGATCTATTGAGCAACATGAATGATGATGACGCTGTTATTTCAATTTACCGACAAGGTGATTGGATGGATTTATGTAAAGGACCTCATGTTGAAACAACCAAGCAAATGAAAAACTTCAAACTTTTGAAGGTTTCAGGTGCATATTGGAAGGGTGATGCAAATAACCAAATGCTCCAACGTGTTTATGGCATTTGTTTTGAGACGCCAGAAGATTTACAAGCACATTTGGACTGGTTAGAAGAAGCAAAAAAACGAGATCACAAGAAATTAGGACGTGAACTTGGTTTGTTTATGTTATCTGAGTATGGTCCAGGGTTTCCGTTTTGGCTACCTGATGGCATGACTTTACGTAAAATATTAGAAGACTTCTGGTGGGATGAGCATGTCAAAGAGGAGTATCAGTTTATCCAAACACCAACCATGTTATCACAGGATTTGTGGCAAGTATCTGGTCATTGGGAAAACTATCGTGAGAACATGTACACATCCGAAATTGATGATCGAAAATTCGCCATCAAACCTATGAATTGTCCTGGTGGCATGCTTGTTTATGGACAAGGACTTCATTCATATAAAGAATTGCCATTAAGAATCGGTGAGCTTGGCCTTGTTCATCGTCATGAAGCATCTGGCGCATTAAACGGACTATTTAGAGTTCGTGCCTTCACACAAGACGATGCTCATATCTTTATGCGTGAGGATCAAATCGAATCTGAAGTAGTCCGATTGATTCACTTTATTGATCGTTTTTATGCTATTTTTGGTTTAACTTACACCATTGAACTCTCGACTCGACCAGAGAAGTTCATTGGTGAAATCGCCATGTGGGACAAATCTGAAGAAGCATTAAAACAAGCGTGTACAGCAGCAGGTAAAGCCTACAAGATTAACCCTGGTGATGGTGCTTTCTATGGTCCAAAGCTTGATTTCCATATTAAGGACTCTCTTAATCGTGTATGGCAATGTGGAACGATTCAATTAGACATGAACTTACCATCTCGTTTTGATTTGTCTTACATCGATTCTGATGGTTCAAAGAAAGAACCGATTATGTTGCATCGTGTTATTTTTGGATCTGTTGAACGATTTATTGGAATCTTAATTGAACACTATGCAGGAGCATTCCCATTATGGATGTCACCAAAGCAAATCAGTTTATTACCTGTGAATCCAGAAATTCACGGTGATTTTGTTAGAGACGTACAAGCAAAACTGAGCCAAAAAGGTTATCGTGTTGTTGTTGATGATCGAAATGAAAAACTAGGCTATCGCATACGAGAAGCTCAAATTAAAAAAATACCAATTCAATGTGTCATTGGCGATCAAGAAGTTGAAAACAATGAAGTGAATGTTCGTCGCTATGGTCAAAAACAAGCATCAAATATGATCTTAGAGGATTTTGTATCCATGATTGATCATGAAGTCGCGTCAAAATCGTAAATCAATGTCAATCCTAAAACAAGTCAATGACAGTTTAGAATCATGCTATCTAAATCATCCAGTTACAACTAAAATGATTCGACAGGTGAGTGCACAACAGTTTAAGCAACTACCAAGTCATTCAATTGAAGAGGTACTCACTTGGTGTGATCAATTACTGCAACAACATAAATGGGCCCATAAAGTGATCGCATTTGATTGGGCATATCGTGTTAGAAAACAGTATGATGTTCAGACATTTGATGTATTTGAATCATGGTTAACCAATTATGTCACAGACTGGCATGATTGTGATGATTTTTGTACCCATGCTTTTGGAGAATTAATTTTGCAATACCCATCTTTGTTTGAGCAAGTGAAAAAGTGGACAACACATGAACATTTTGCGATTAGACGAGCTGCTGTAGTTGTGTTGATCATTCCAATTAAACAACAAAAAATCATACCATCAAATCCGTTAGTGATTGCGGATTTGCTGATGTTTGATGATCACTACTTGGTTCAAAAAGGATATGGTTGGATGCTCAAAATAGTGTCGCAATCTCAATCAGAACTTGTGATTGATTATTTAAGGAAACACCAATTGACGATGCCAAGAATAGCATTTCGTTATGCATGTGAGAAGTTAGATAGAGCAATCAAACAAGAACTAATGAAACAAAATCCCAAAGATTGATTATTCAAACTTCGGGATTTTTTTAGACTTTTGTTTTATGTGCTTAACTTATGTTAGTTAGGAATATTTTTGATTGTTGTGAAATCATCAAGTGAAATGATTTCTAATGAGAAGTTACTAATGATATACAATGAATCAGCAATGATTAAACTGCGAATATAGTATTCATCTTTACTTGAATCTTGATAAAACACATCAACAATCTTTGAGTCATCGACTTTCACTAATTGATATCGATACGTAAAAGCATTCACAACAGCAATATCACGACCATTATCATTGATTAGATCAAATGTCCAGTCCGTGAGCATAAAACCGTATAGGTTACGTATTGGATCGACCATCAGTGCTTTGTGATCATACAACACATCACTATGTGTCCCAAAGCCACCAAAGAGCAATTGATCGACTTCTTTTGGATCCTGCTTATTTGAAACATCAAATAAGCTTAACTTAAACGCTGTTGTTGTGACCATGTTATTTTCAAATTTTGTATCTTTACCAAATCCTAAAACAAAATTTTCATCAAGTTGATGTAAGTATGATGAGAATCCTGGGATTTTTAATTCACCTAATACTGTTGGACGAGTCGGTGTGCTAAGGTCAATGACAAAGAATGGGTCAATTTGTTCAAATGTCACGGCATAGGCTATGTCTTGTTTAAATAAAACCGAGAAAATTACTTCTCCTTGTGCAAGGTTATCGACAATACCTACTTGTTTTAAGTTTGAATTGAGTACGATGACTGCATTTACTGTTGTTTCATTTTTTGCGATCGTTGTAGCAACTCGTAAATGATTGTCATAGTAATCCATTGCAAATGAGTTAATTAGATAGCCATCAATTTTTGCTTCATTTAAGAAAGTCAATGTATCACGAATATCAAATTGGTAGATTATTGTTTTTGTATCACTAATATCATACAAAGAAGAAGCAATAAACAGACGATCTTCTGTCATGTAAACGATGTTGCTATTACCCATAAAATTTTCGAATTGAAATTGATTGCTGACTAGATTGAATTTGGCGATGGTCAACATATTGATCGAGTTAGGTTCACTTACCGTAATTTCATCAACACGTGGTTCAATCACCACATCATCTACTTTGCGTTGAGGTAGTACATCTTTGTGATCAATATTTTCAGTGCGATACATGAGCATATCATTGTATTTGTTAGAAACAATCACTAATGTATTATCAATCAGACGAGCTGCAGATAAATAACCCTCAATCTCAATTGATTTTGCAATTGTTGGCAAGTAAGGATTCGAAACATCGTAAATAAGGGCATGAACTGTCATGGGTTTGGGATCTACATAAGGTAAATCATCAGGTTTATCTGGTGATGATGGTTCGTCTTCTCCTTCACCTGGTGATGATGGTTCATCTTCTCCTTCACCTGGTGATGATGGTTCATCTTCTCCTTCACCTGGTGATGATGGTTCATCTTCTCCTTCATCTGGTGATGATGGTTCATCTTCTCCTTCATAAGGATCAGTTGAGCTGCCAGGTTTTTGAGCTTCATTTGGTTGTTCTTGATTATCATCAGCATCATCTGTACTTCGAGTAACACCAAAACCAATATCATAATGCCAGTAATAACCACTTGATCCTAATAAAATCAGTTTATCATTAAATATAAGAACCTGACTGTAGTATAAATTCTCATCATTACTTAAATCGATTGTTTTGATAAGTTTTGCTTCTTCGATAGGGTAGGCTTGATAAATGATTAATTTGTTGTTGTCTAACACATAAATATACTGACCGTTGGTTTTCATGACATCAGCTTCATCAACGTTAGCGACTTGATTATTGGTTGGAGTGTAATTGTCTGTGCTCTCATTAACGGCGCCACCTGAAGTATCGATAGCATTTTGAGGAAAGAGTCGGTTGAAGAGTTGTTTTCGTTGGACTTGATTGATGTACTTTGAAAAATCTTCTTGAGAAGATAATCTTCTTGTTAATGATTCATTGGTAGGATTACTTTGAATGATTAGTACGCCTATAAAAAGGAAGGCAATAAGCGTCCATGCAGCAACTTTTTTCATAAGTTGGTCTCCTTGACTGTTGTTATCCACATTATAGCGTTGTGTCATATGATTTACTATGATGCTTTTATAAGTTACAACTACATCTCACAAGTTACAAAAAACAGCATCATTGATGCTGTTATTGACTGTTTTGTTTTCTTGCTTGCAGTGTTTTTGATAACCAATCGATGACTTCATCAATCCTAAGACGGTGTGTTGTCTTATTTGTTAAGTCTTTGACTTCCACAAGACCTTCATCAATTGCTTTACCAACAACAATCATATAAGGAATGCCAATAAGTTCCATATCATTAAACTTAATACCCGCACGTTCGTTCCGGTCATCCCATAATACATCGATCGACGCTTGTTTGGCTTGTTGATACAACTGTTCACCAATGTCTAATTGTTGCTCTATCTTTTGATTGGTTGTGACGATCACAGCTTCATATGGTACAACATGAATTGGCCAATGCAGTTGATTATCCTTTTGATATTGTTCGACAAGAGCAGCCATGCAACGGCCTAAACCGATGCCATAAGATCCCATAATGACTGGCTTTAATTGATTGTGTTCATCGTTAAAGAATAAATCCATGGCTTGTGCATATTTCTCACCAAGTTTAAAGGTATTGCCAACTTCAATACCATGTTGAATATGGAGATGACCTTGACTACAACTGCATCGATCATTTGCTTTAACAAGCACAAAATCATCGCACTCATAAGTTGAAAAATCGCCAATATTAACATCAATATAGTGAGCATCTTTTTGATTTGCACCAACCACAACATTTTTTATTGCTTCAACTTTACGATCGACAAGTAATCGGATTGGGCAGTTTATAGGGCCAAGATAACCAATTTCAGTATTGAGTGCTTCGAACACTTTTGTGGCATCGGCTAACTCAATATTATTGACTGATAAAAATTTGGATAATTTTGTTGTAGAAACTTCATCATCACCAACAACACTAATAGCAACTAATTGATCATCTGCTTGATAAACAAGTGTTTTAACAAACTCCTTGGGACTTCTATTTAAGAATTCACTGACTTGTTGAATCGTTTTTTGATTGGGTGTGTCAACTTTTTTATATTGACCTTTGATTTGTGAGGGTTTCCGTTTATCAAAATGTGATGTTGCAATTTCAACATTTGCAGCATAATCGCAGTGATCACAATAGACAATATGATCTTCACCGATTTCAGTGATAGCCTGAAACTCTTCTGAAAGTAGACCACCCATGACCCCAGTGTCCGCTTTGACTATCTTATAATGGATTCCCATACGATCAAATGCATTTTTATAAGCATTAAACATGGCTTGATAACTAACATCTAAACCATCAAGATCTTTATCAAATGTATAAGCGTCTTTCATAATGAACTCACGAACACGGATTAAACCGAAGCGGGGACGTGGTTCATCTCTAAATTTATTTTGGAATTGATAAAGTGATACTGGCAAATCTTTGTATGAACGGATGTGTAAACTTGCTGCCGTTGCGAATAATTCTTCGTGAGTTGGGCCTAAGACAAATGAACGATGAAAACGATCTTTCATCGTGAACATGCTGTTTCCAAAGACTTCACGACGATTAGAAGCAATATAAACCTCCTCAGGAATAAGTGAGGGCATCAACACTTCTTGAGATCCGATGGCATTCATTTCTTCGCGTACAATATTCTCGATTTTTCGTAATACTTTTAACCCTAATGGCAAGTACATATACACACCAGAAGAACTTTTTTTAATGTAACCACCACGGACAAGTAAATTGCCACTTGCAGCGTCTTCATCCTTTACGTTTTCTCTTAATGTAAAAAAGTAACTGTTGTTTAGTTTCATAATCTACCTCTTACTATCTTTTTGATTATATCATAAACCAAGTTAATGTGAATTATCTGAAATGGTTGTTTTAAAGAAAATATGTGTTGTATCAAATATAGAGTTAACAAGTAAGTTCTTTACGATGTAGCTTACATAGAGATTGTACGATGTTGCTTACATAGAGATTCAATTGACGTGAATAAGAAGTTATGATATTATTGTAAAGCAGTAAGATGGTTGAAAGTAGAAGCACTCTTCTCACCTGATTTCCTTTGGAGATAGGTAACAAGCAGCATATTCACGATTTTGAGGGTGAAATGTTACTTTGGGTGCTCTATAAGCGCCCTTTTTATATGAAACACACATGGAGGTGAAGACTATTAACAAACGAGTCGGAAATGAAGACTTAATCAACGAAAACATTCGCTTTAAGGAAGTATTAGTAATTGGACCTGAAGGGGAACAATTAGGAATTTTATTACGCCGTGAAGCGTTAGAGAAGGCTTATGAAC